>JAATGK010000206.1 GCA_015654715.1 Alphaproteobacteria bacterium | reverse complement strand
TGCCGAGGCCGCAAGGGATGCCCGCCGTGGCGGTGGAGCAATCATGGACCGGGCATTGCGATCAAGCTGGAGCTGTTCGGTAAGGCTGCCGTGATCGGCCCGCAGCACCACCCGCGCGATCGACGGCAGCGCGAGGCGCAATTCCGGCAAAATATGATCGGACCGCAGTACGAAGACGGAGCCGCCGACGTCATCACCGGCAATACGCGGCATCGTTTGGCTGGAGCGTACCACCGCTTCAAGCTCCGCCTGCAAAGACTGGGCATAGGACGTCGCCAGTTCATTGAGGACGACGAGGTCGACCGCAATCCGTTTCAGCCGCCAATATTCCCGCGCCCGCAGCAACTGGCGCACCAGGTCCAACCCGCTGCCGTCGTTGACGCGAACCAGAACGATCGGCAGGTCGCCCGATATTCCTTGTCCCCACAGCACCGACGCCTTGCGAAGCCCGCGCTTGATCGCTTCGGAGGGCGGCCGCAGCAGGTCATCGCCATAAAGCACATGATTGGCGAGACGCTGAAACAGATGCGCTTCATCGGTACTGACGCCCAGATGGCGCAGTTGCATCTGCGCCTGAGTCCAAGCGAGCGTCGCAGCGCGTTCAAAGGCCTTGGGATCGCGATGCTTATCAGCAAGATTGAGAACATCTTCCCGCGTCGCCGCCGTCATCGTCCAGAACGCGACGCGCACCGTTGCCCCGCGGGCAATCCGAAGCCGGCGGCGCAGGCTGAATATCGGGTCGAGCACCGCCCCCGCCGTGTTGGACAAAGGCCAGCCGTCGACGATCGCCGCGGCCGTGCGAATGGTCTGTCCGCGGCCGATAAATCGCGAGCGATCCGTTTCAAATTGTATATCACCAAAATCGGCGCCCTCGACGACCGCCAGATGGGCCGCCCAGACCTTGGGGTCGTTCGCAGAGCGTTCGCGGCGCGTCGCCACGATCGCACCGAGTCTCGGTTCAAACCCCGTTTCGACGAAAAGCTTGGCGAAGGCGGGATGAGCGACATCATCGGCCTGGCGCGCCAGCACCAGTTCGGCATAAGAGGTCAATTCGATTTCGCGGGTGCGCGCCCCGTGATTGGTGATGGTAATGCGGCGAACCTCGGCATCGCTCTCCGGCGACACCAGAATTTCGAGCTTGGTGGCGAGTGTGCCATCGCGGCGGAGAATTTCCGCCCGGTCCTCCGAAAACACCGCTTCATAGCTGTCGGGTTCGACGCCGCTCGGTTGATAGCCGGCCGACCACGACACGCCGCTGCGCACGTCCCTGAGAAAGATATAGCTGCCCCAATCGTCGCAGGTGACATCCTCGCGCCAGCGGGTGATCGCCGTATCGCCCCAACGCGTATAACCAGAGCCAACCGCCGTGACCATCGTCGCATAATGGCCGTTCGACAAGACATGCGTACGCGGGAAGCGCGAATGCGGCGAAGCATAGCGGCGCTGAATCGCCGGCACCTGACTGACGATCTCCGCCGCCCGGCCGATCTGTTCCAGCACCGGCCTCGCCACCGCCACATCGCGCGGCACCCGCTCCTGCAACAACAATTCGGCGGCCTGGATCACCGCTTCGGCATGAAAGCGGCGGCGCATGGCGCCATCTTGCAGAGCATTGGCAATCGCGACAATCGTCATCGCCTGATGGTGGGCCATATAAGCCCGGACGACGGAGAATTTGCGACCTTCCGGCAGTCGCGCCGGCGTAAAATCAACGGCCTCGCACCAGCCATAAGCGCCGCGCACGCCGAGCGCCGTCAGCGCGCGGTAATTGCCCGCCGCACCAGCGGGATCGAGCATCGCGGCCAGACCGCTGGCGTAGGGCGCAACAACGAGGTTTTCGCCGAGGCCCCGCTTATAACCGAGATCGGGGACGCCGAAGCTGGCGTATTGGTAATTCTGTTCGATATCGCGAGCGTTGAATTCCGATTCCGATATGCCCCAAGGCAGGCCTAATTCCGAGCCATATTTTTTTTGCCGCCAAACCGCCAGACGATTGCTCTCTTCCAAGAGGCTGCCCGCGGGTCCGCGCATCACCAGCGACGGCATCAGATATTCAAACATCGATCCGGACCACGAGATCAGCGCCGAACCGTCGCCCACCGGCGTCATCGCGCGCCCCAACCGGAACCAGTGCTTGGCCGGTACGTCGCCCTTGGCGATCGCAACGAAACTGGCCAGACGCGCCTCCGACGCCAAGAGATCGTAAAAGCTGGTATCGAGACTGCCGTCGGCATCGCGATAGCCGATCGAAAGCAGTTGGCGATCAGCATCGAACAAAAAGCCGAATTCCATCGCCATCGCCATGTCGTGGGCTTTGTCGGCCAGGGCATTCAGACGTTGGACTAGAAGGGTCGCGGCACTTTGCGACGCCTCGAAGGCTTCCATCTGCGCCTTTGTCCCGGCGGCGGGCGTCTGCGTCAGTGTATGAAGCGCGGTATCGCAGCGCTCCGGCAAGCTGTCCAGAGTCGGTATCTCTTCCGAGAGTTGGCTTCGCACGATTTGCGGCAGCGCTCCGGCGGCGCCCGCCCAGGGCGCCAATCCTTCAAGATCGCGGCGATGCTGCGCGACGGCGGCACGCAGCGCTTCGGCCCAGATCGCAATCTCATCGCCCTCGCCTTGCGGCGCTAGTGCCCGTTGCACCAGAGCCTCAGCCTGGCGTGTCAGATCGGCCAGCGCGGTCGCGATGCCCTCGGGTCCCGCAGCGATCCGATCCAGCGTTGCCGAAAACGTCGCGATGGCACTCTGAAACGCGGTTTGCTCGGCGGACGAACCGACAGCCTCTTGCAGCAACGCCACATGATCGCGCAGACCGGCGATCCATTGCGGATTGACGATGGGACTTGCCACCATCTCACGGCAAGCTTGCGCCGTCGCGATCAGATAACCCGCAAGATTGCCGCTATCGACGGTGGAAACATATTTCGGCTCCAGCGCGTGCAGATTCGCGGTATCGTACCAATTGTAGAAATGACCGCGGAAGCGCCGCAACTTGGCCATCGCCGCCAAAGTCGCCTCCAGCCGCTCGACGCAGCCCAGCGTTCCGATCCAGCCGAAATCGCGCGCCGCGACGACCGACAGCAAATACAAGCCCATATTGGTAGGCGAGGTCCGATGCGCCGTGATCGGGAGAGGCTCTTCCTGAAAAGGGTCGGGCGGCAGCATGTTGTCGGCGGCGGTCACAAAACGCTCGAAGAACCGCCACGTCCGCCGCGCCACCAGCCGCAACGCCGTAGCATCCG
>JAATGK010000263.1 GCA_015654715.1 Alphaproteobacteria bacterium | reverse complement strand
CTCGCCTCCAGCTCCGAGATTTCGGCGAAATCGCCGATGCGATTGGCGATGGCGCCTTAGGGCAAGGGCGGGCCTTCGAAGGTGGTGACGATGCCGATCATGTCGACCACCCGGCCGCCGCCGAAATTCTTCGGCTCGATGTGCACGACATTGAGCTGATCGGGATTGAGGTCGAAGGTTTCCGGTTTCAGGCCGCCGCGCCGTTCCAGCGCTGCATAGCGCTCGTCGATCGGCACGCCGAAGACGGTATCTTTGGTGATGACCAGGAAGCCGACGGGATGGATCGGCACCACGGTGCCGGGCGGCAGTACCGGGCGCTGGACGCCTTTCTGGCCGCCGCCGTTCACGAAGGCGGTGATGTCGTCGAAATTGCCGAACTCGGATTTGAAGACGCCCGATTTGGCGCCCACCGGCAAAGGCTCGCCGACCTGGGCGATGACGACGCCGATCTGCCCGGCCGGGATCTGCACCCGCGGATGCCGCGAGACGTCGTAGAGCGGCCAGAATTTGAATTGGATGCCCGGCATCAAGAGCTTGGCCTGATAACCGGCCTCGCCGCCGAAGGCGACGGCGTTGCTGGCGCCCAACTTCTTGAAGGCAAAGCGCTTGCGCACCAGGCCGACCTCGGTCGGGCCGACGATGCGGATCGATTTGACGATATGGACCACGATCACGAACAGGATGATGGCGATCCACCAGCCCGACACCGACAGGTCTATTTTCGGCAGGAAATCAAACATTCAAGCCCCCTTCGTTGCGCGCAAAACCGCTTAGGCACTCGCGAAAGCACCGGTCCGGTTACGTGCAACTGTCAGATGATATGTGCCGAGTGAAAGCGCGGATGCGCTTCTCCATGTTTTGGCGAGATTCATGTATGTGCGCCCACCGGCAATACAAGGCTATTGAAGACGGTTGCGGTGGCGAAAAACAGCGGTTCGGATGCGTCAGGAACGCGCGCCGAATTCACTTGACGGCCATGTGACGGCGAGGGCGGCGCAAAGCGCTTACCGCCGCCCGGCGGCCGCTTCGGTGCCCCCAAGCGTGGCTTAGCGGCCACGTACGCGTAGGTGTTTTTGCGTACTGCCGGGCACGGCCTGTTCACGACATTTCAACACAGCGGGGCGCACAATTCACCTGCAGGCCACCGGTATGGGGATGGATTGCCGTCGTGTGTCGAACCACGGCGGCTACTCCTACTAGCACCCCCTCACAGGAGACATCTGCGAGTGCTTTGTGCCGACCCACAGCATCCGAGACCGCACTGGAACATCGACGACTATAGCGAAGATCCTGATCGAAGAGAAATTCACATGAGCAAGATAGAAGAAGATCTGCCGTCTTGGCCGCAAGCGCGACGCAAAGTTGGTGAAGTCGTTCACAAGCGCGTCGGCAGCGGCGTCGATAAGGCGCTGCTTGCTGCTTACCGCGCCGCCGATTCGTCGTTGACCGCTATGCCGCCCGATGTGCTGGCGCTGGAACGCACGAAATTCCGCCATGTTGCGACCGGTGATCTGTCGTCGAACTATTTCACGACCCAAGCCAAGATCATCGACACGATCAGCTCGAAAACGACGCTGACCAATTATCTCGCCAATGTTTATCCCAATTGGGCGGCCGGCTTGATCAATTCGCTGCTCGATCATGCACCCATCGTCGACCGCCGCCGTACGGAACTGGTCGAAAGCCTGATGCGCTCGATCTTCACCGACGTTGCCGTGGTGGTCGACCGTTTCGTCCAGGTCGAGCAGACCGACGCCGCCATCAAGGGGATCGGTGCCGGCCTCGATCACTTGGCCAAGGGCGATCTTACCCATCGCGTTACGGCCGATCTGACGGGCCACTTCGCCAAGCTGAAAAGCGATTTCAACACGGCGCTCGACCGTTTGCAGGATACGATGAGCAGCGTGGTGTCGACCACGGCTCAGATTTCGTTGGGCTCCGAGGAAATCTCGCAGGCCGCTGATGATTTATCGCACCGCACCGAGCAGCAGGCCGCCAGTCTCGAAGAGACCGCCGCGGCCTTGGAAGAGATCACCGCCACGGTTAAGAAAACCGCTTCCAATGCGCGGGAAGCGTCTCTGGGCGTGAAATCCGCCAAAGAGGTTGCCGAAGTGGGCGGGCGTGTGGTCGAGACGGCCGTCCAGGCGATGGACGCAATCTCCCATTCCTCCAAACAGATCATCGATATCATCGGGGTGATCGACGAGATCGCGTTCCAGACCAATCTGCTCGCGCTCAATGCCGGCGTCGAAGCGGCGCGTGCCGGTGAAGCCGGTCGCGGCTTTGCCGTGGTGGCGAGTGAGGTGCGGGCCCTGGCGCAGCGCTCAAGCGAGGCGGCGAAACAAATCAAGACGCTGATCAAGACGTCGAGCGAGCAGGTCAACGAAGGCGTCAAATTCGTCGGCGAGTCCGGCGTCGCCCTTAAGCGCATCGTGGAGCAAGTCGTTCAGGTCAACGGGCTGGTCGGCGAGATGGCCCAGGCCGCTGAGCAGCAGTCGACCGGGATCGTGCAGGTCAATTCGGCCGTCAGCCAGATGGACCATGTCACGCAGCAGAACGCCGCCATGGTGGAAGAATCGACCGCCGCCTCGCGCAATCTGGCGCAGGAGGCGAGAACGCTCGCAGGTCTGATCGGCTTCTTCTCGGTCGGCGGCGATGCGCCGGCTCTGAGCTCAAAAGCGCGGACAGCCAACGCGTCGTCACCCGCCAGAAAAGATGTCCGGCCTGCCGCCCGCAAAGCGTCCTCCTTGCAGACCTCCGGCGCGCTTGCCTTGGCCGATAAGGCCCCGGAAGCGGAGTGGGACGAGTTCTAAGCGGCTGCCGCATCGACCAAACGCCTTGCCGCAGACGTGGCGACAAAGAGAGAACGACAATGAACGATACGGAAAGTGCCGATAATAGCCGCCAATACATCACGTTCATCGCCAATGGGCAGGAGTTCGCCTCCAACATTATGGCCATTCGCGAGATCCGGGGCTGGACCGATACCACCGCCTTGCCCCATGTGCCCGATTACGTGCGGGGCGTGATCAATCTGCGCGGCTCGGTGCTTCCGGTGATCGATTTGAAGGCCAAGCTTGGTCTTGGCGTGACGGAACCCTCGGCCAAGAACGTCATCATCGTCATCGATAACGGGGCGCGCTCGACCGGCATTCTTGTCGATGCCGTTTCCGACATCATCACGCTGGCGGCGGGCGACATCCAGCCGACCTCGGGTGTTGTGGGCAAAGGCCTCGAGGCTTATCTCGACGGCATCGCCATTCGCGATGGGCGCATGGTCACCATCCTCAGCACCGCCAGCCTCACCGACACGCCTGACGACTTGGCCGCCTGAGGGGAAATCGTCTCGTCACCAGCCCCGCGTTACGGCTTGACGCCCCATTTGGCATAGGTCGCCGCAATATCGGGCTGGAGTTTTTCCGCCGCCGCGATGTCCGCGTTGCCGCCGGCCGTATCGCCCAGCCGCCGTTTGGTCAGCCCGCGCATGAACAGCGACGGCGCCAGTTTGGGGGCGACGGCGAGGGCGGCGTCGAAGTCTTTCACGGCGTCGGCGAATTTGCCCATCCGGAAATTGACGAAACCGCGTGAATCCAGCACCGCGGCGGCATTCGGTTTCAGCGTCAGGGCGCGATTGCAGTCGGCCAATGCCTGATCGAGCTCGCGGCTGAGGAGTCCGCGCGCCCAGCAGCGGTTGCCGAGCGCCACGGTATCGCCGGGCTCACGCGCCAGCGCAGCGTCGAGGTCGGCCATCGCCTTGGCAGGTTCGTCCATTTCGAGACGCAGCGAGCCGCGCTCGGCCAGCAGCATGGCATTCCACGGGGCCAGGCTGATGGCGTGGTCGAGATCGGTCAGCGCCTTCGCAAGCTCGTGCTTGTTCGCCCAAATGCGACTGCGCCAATAGAAGGGGCTGAAACTGCCGGGTGCCAGTTGGCTGGCGGTGGTCAGCGCCGCGACGGCGCCATCGAAATCGCGCGCGGCGGCGCGCACGCGGCCCTTCAACTCCCAGCCGTCGGCGTTTTTCGGCTCCAGCTCCGTCACCCGGTTGCAGTCCTTGAGCGCGAGATCGAGCTTGTTTTCCGCCCAATGGACGCGGCAGCGCATCGACAGCGCGTAGGCCTGATCGGGCTGGCTGGTCAGCGCCTGATCGAGAGCACTGACGGCGCGCGCCATATCGCCCTTGTAGAACCAGGTTGCGCCGAGCCGCGCCAGCACCATCGCGTGGGTCGGCTGGATTTTCAGCGCATGTTCGAAATCGGCAATGGCGTCGTCGAATTTGGATTGTACCAAATAGATCGAACCGCGATCGCCGATGGCCGGGAAATAATCCGGCGATTGCGCCAGCAAGGCATCGAAATCGGCGAGCCCGAGATCGAACTTGCCGTCCCGCATATATGTCTCACCGCGTTCCAAGCGATAGGCCAGCACGTCCGGCGCCGCCGCGATGGCACGGCCGTAATCCTCGATCGCTTTGTCGATCCGCCCGGATTCGCCATAAGCATGAGCGCGATTGCGATAGCCGAGCGCGTAGCCGGGATCGGTGGCGAGCGCGGCATCGAGATCGGCGATGGCGTGGTCCCAATCCTTGCGATCGGTGTAGATCACGGCGCGGTTGTTGTGCGCGCTGATGTTTTTGGGGTTCAGCTCGAGCGCCTTGGTGTAATCGGCGAGCGCCTTGGCGTTGTCGCCCTGACGCCGGAAGATGACGCCGCGGTTGTTGTAGGTGAAGGAATTGTCGGGTTGCAGGCGGATCGCTTCGCCGTAATCGGCGAGCGCCTTGTCGAGCAGGCCGAGTTCCTCGTAAGCGTTGCCGCGGTTGTAGAATGCCTCGGCGAGATCGGGTTTCAGCGTAATCGCCTTGGTAAGATCGGCGAGCGAACGCCCCGGCTGGCCCGCTTCGTCATAGGTCAAGCCGCGCAGATTGTAGGCGTCGGCATTGTCGGGCTCGCGGTCGATGACGCGGCCGTAACTGGCGGCCGCTTCGCCATAGCGCTTCTGGCCGCGCTCGATAAAAGCGATGTCGAAGGCGGCCGAGACGAGTCCGGGGTCGTGCCCCAGCGCGGCCGACAGTTCCTCAAGGGCGCGGCTCTCTTTGCCCGTCCGCCACAGCGCGCGGCCGAGGCCGGCATGGGCCTGGGCGTTGGCGGGTTCGCGGGCCACCGCGTTTTCGAATTCGACCACGGCTTGGGCGATATCGTCGTGATTGAGATAAACCCGGCCGTGCAGCAAGGCCGCCGCGGCCGATCCCGGCTTCAGCGCCTTCAGCGCCGCGACGTCGAGCCAGCCTTTCTCCGGGCGTGTGTCACTCCCGTAAGCGAGAAAGCGTGCCGTCTCGGGTTCAGCGTGGGCGAGCAGATCGAGCATGTCGTCGGCTTTGTCGTACTGTTTGGTGGACGCATAAGTCCCGGCCATGCCCGCCAGTGCCCGGCCGTTGGCTTCGTTGAGCCGCAGCGATTCCTGGAGATCAGCTTCGGCTTTGGCGAAGTCGTCTTGGCGCAGGAAGACGAGGCCGCGCTCGGCCAGCGCGGCGCTGCGCGCCTTCGCGGCGAGGCCGAAGTTGTCAATCAAGTGCGTGCAGGCGGCGATCACGGCGTCGACGGCATTGGGATCGTCCGGCTCGAAGCAGGCTTTGATCTGTTCGGCGACGGCGCGCGTCGGTCCGGTCACCTGCGGCGCCTGTGTTTTCGGAAATTCGGGCGGCACCGCCGCGACGGCGGCTCCGGCCAATACCACCCCGGCCAGCGCCGTTTCCAGATACCGCTTCACGCCACAACCCCCCACTCGTCTTTTGCGGACGACTATACGGCGGCGCGGCGGTGGCCGGAAGGCGGCGCGGCATTCGCGTCGCACCCCCTGCAACATCCGTTGCCGCAGCGGCACAAACCGCCCACAAAACGCCCCGCGGCTTTGGTAGGATTAAGCATGCTGTCCGAGATCGATCCGTTTTACGCCATGGAAATCAACCGCCTTGCCCATCGCCAGACCGGGCGGGCGGTCATTCATATGGAATATGGCCAGCCGTCCACCGGCGCTCCCCAGGCGGCGCTGGCGGTGGCGCATAAGGTGCTCGACACCGACGCCATGGGCTATTGGGAGAGCCGGCCGCTACAGGAAGCGCTGGCGGGCCTTTATCGCCGCCGCTATGGCCTCACCATCGCGCCCGAGCGCTTCGTGCTGACCTGCGGCGCTTCGCCGGCGCTGGTGTTGGCGCTGTCGGCGTTTTTCTCGCCCGGTGATCGGGTGGCGCTCGCCCGTCCCGGCTATGTTGCTTATCGCAATGTCCTAAAGGCGCTGCATCTCGTGCCGGTCGAAATCGCTTGCGGGCCCGAGACGCGCTACCAGCTCGCCGCCGCCCACATCGAGGCGCTCGATCCGGCGCCACAAGGTGTCATCGTCGCCAGCCCGGCCAATCCGACCGGCACCATCATTGCCGATACCGAGCTTAAGAAGATCGCCGCTGCGGCGCGGGCCCGCGGCGCCATCGTCATTTCCGACGAGATCTATCACGGCCTGAGTTACACCGGCCCGGCGTCGACCATGCTCGCCTTCGATCCCGAGGCGTTCGTGATCGCCAGCTTCTCGAAATATTTTTCGATGGTGGCGTGGCGGCTCGGCTGGCTGCTCGCGCCGGAAGACAAAGCCGAGCGGGCGCGGGCGTTTTGCGGCAACATGTTCCTCACCGCGCCCTCGCTCAGCCAGCATGCCGGCATCGCCGCGCTGGAAGCGACCGAAGAGTTGGAAGCCCATGTCGACGTCTATCGCACCAACCGCGATCTGCTGCTGAAAGCGCTGCCGCGTCTGGGGCTCAATCGCATCGCCCCGCCCGATGGGGCGTTTTATCTTTATGTCGACGTCGGCCATTTGACCGACGACAGTCTTGATTTCTGCAAACAGATGCTGCTCGACACCGGCGTCGCCACCGCGCCGGGCATCGATTTCGATCCGATCGAAGGCCGTCGCCACATCCGCCTCAGCTTCGCCGTCTCCACCGCCGAAATCGAAGACGCGATCGCGCGGCTGGAACCATGGTTCAAGGCCCGCATGCGCTAACCGTTCACGCCGTGGGCGCCGCCCGAAGGCGGCGCTCATCAGCCCGTCAGGCCCAGTGGCCCTCGATCCAGATCCACCCGTCCGGGCGCCGGACCCAGTAGCCGGGAACCCATTCGGCGCGGCCCCAGGGCGGCGGCGCCCAATAGCCGCCCACCCAGACCCAATGGCCGTGGTGCCATTGCCAGCGGCCGCCGACCCATGCCCAACCGGGATGCGGCCGGATATAGACGTGTTCCGCGCGGGGCGGGGGCGGTCCCAACCTCAAGTAGAGACTGTCCGCATTCGTAGGTGCAGCAACTCCGATAGCCAGGGCGATGCCTGCCAGGAGTTTTTTCAGGGCTTTCGCCATCGAATCCTCCTAGATGCCAAATTCCGCCAATGAACTGGGAAGCGGAATTGCGTTCGTCAAGATGTGCCGGACCCCTTGAAATCAAAAAAGGCTGCTCTAAATCGACCGTTGCTGAACGCCGTCAGGGTTTGGCGAGGCGCGTGACGCGCCAGTGCTCAGTCCGTATCGCTCGCACGGAGGATCGGAGCCAACACAGTCTGCTCTATCCCGTGCGCGGCCGGACCAAGCTGGTTCGTTGCCCGCCCGCCGATCGCCTCCGGCAGAGACATTTACCGTCCGCGGCCCACCGCGCCGGAACAAGGAGGTGTACCATGGATATGAAAAACTTGATCCCGTGGACCCGCAATCGTGAGGTCCCAGCCACGCGCTTCGAAGAGCAGAGCCCGTTCCTGGCGCTCCACCGTCAAATGAACCGCGTCTTCGACGATTTTTTCCGGGACTTCGACGTCCCGGTCGCCGGGCGGAGCGGCTGGCAGGCCGCTTGGCCAAACGTCGAATTGAGCGACGGCGACAAGGAGTACAAGCTGGTCGCCGAACTGCCCGGTCTTGATGACAAGGACGTCGACATCACCTTGCAGGACGGCCTCTTGACGCTCAAAGGCGAGAAGAAGGCCGAGACCAGCGGCGCATCCAACGGCGGCCGTTATAGCGAGCGCTGGTACGGCCGGTTCGAGCGGTCGTTCGATCTGGGGGCCGGCGTCGATCCGGACAAGGTCAGCGCCGCCTTCAAGAACGGCGTGCTGACCGTCACGATCGGCAAGCGGCCCGAGGCGCAAGCCAGCATCAAGCGCATTGCGGTGACGCGGGAATAATCTTCATAAAAGCGGAACGGTGGCGCGCGGTCGGCTCCGCGCGCGCCGTGTCCGGCGCTGTCTTTTTCGATGGAATGAGAGGCGAATATGAGTACGCAACAGATCGAAAGAAAATCGATAGCATCACGTTCTTTCTCCCTTCCGCACGAAGTGCTCGACGATCCGTCGTTGAGCATGAGCCAGAAGCGAGCGATCCTCTGCGAATGGGCGTCCGACGCTTGCGCGGTCGAGTCCATGCCGGCGTTGCGCTTGCTGCCGGGCACCGTCATGCCGGTGACGCTCTCGGCCGTGATCGATGCCCTCAGTCAGCTCGACAAACGTGCCGCCCGGCAGGCCGAGGAGCAAGCGCCGCGCGGAATCGTTCTGCCGCTGCGGCGCGACCTCGGCGGGCGCGGCGGCGTTGCGCTCGGTTGAGGAGGAGGCGATCGATGTTGTCGTATCGCAAACTTTTCCGCGCCAGTATCGCCGCAATCGCTTTGCTGGCATCGGCCAGTTCGCGGGCGAGCGCCGCGTTGCAGTCTTACACGTGCAAGGACGCCATCCTCAATGAAACGGCGTTCAACCTTTGGCTCGATCCGGAAAGTTCGACGGTCGTTTGGCGCTCGACTCCGGTGTCGTTCGTCCCAAGCCAATGGGAGAAAACGCCGATCGTCAATTCGGATGCGTCCGTGTCCTGGATGAAGGATTATCTAGGCGACAAGCTTGCGTTCCAATTCGATCGGAAAACCGGCAAAGTGACGGTGACGCGCTCCGCGAACGGCAAAAGCGAGATTTACGGAGAGTTCTCTTGCACGCCGGAGCAACCCCGGTAATTTGAAATGCGCCAGGGATGGCGGCGCGGCGATTCTGCGTCGCCGTCCGGCGCCTGCTGTCATCGTACAATTCTTCAGGCCGCGTTGCGCTTTGCCGTTTCGCGCCGTTCCGGCGCCGCCGCGCCGACCTCGAAGAAGGCGATCAGGCCGGACAGTTCCTCGGTCTCCATCGCCAGATTGCGCGAGGCGGCGGTCGATTGTTCGACCATGGCGGCGTTCTGCTGGGTCACTTGATCCATCTGGCCCACTGCGGCATTGACCTCGTGGATGCCGGTCGCCTGCTGCTCGGCGGCGCTGGCCATTTCGGTGACGAAGCCGTTGATCTCGATGATCGCGTCGACGATGCGCTGCAACGCCTCGCCGGTTTCACCGACGAATTTCACGCCCGCATTCACCTGTTCGCCCGAAGTGGTGATCAGCGTCCGGATCTCTTTGGCGGCGGCGCTGGAGCGCTGGGCCAAGGCGCGTACTTCCTGCGCCACCACCGCAAAGCCTCGTCCGGCCTCGCCGGCACGGGCCGCTTCGACCCCGGCATTGAGGGCCAGCAGATTGGTCTGGAAGGCGATCTCGTCGATCACGCCGATGATGTCGGTGATCTTTTTCGACGATTGCGCGATCCCGGCCATGGCATGGACGGCGGTGCCGACCACTTGGCCGCCGTTTTCGGCCGCCGTTTTTGCCGCCGTGGCGTGGCCGCGCGCTTCGCGGGCGTTGGTGGCGGTCTTTTTGACGTTGGACGTGATTTCTTCCAGCGCCGCCGCGGTTTCTTCCAGGCTCGCCGCTTGCTGTTCGGTGCGCCGCGACAAATCGTCGGCGGCGTTGGAGATTTCGCCGGCGCCGGTCGAGATTTGGCGGCTGTTCTGCAGCACCTTGGTCATGGTGTCCTGCAAGCGCGCACTGGCGCGGTTGAAATTGTCTTTCAGCTTGGCGAAATGGCCGGAAAGATCGGTCGTGATGCGGGCGGTGAGATCGCCCTTGGCCAGCGCCTCGAGACCGGTGCCGACACTGTCGATGATCAGGTGGACCTGATCCTGCTTGGCCGTTTCGGCGGTGCGCAAACGCTGGCGCAGCGTCGCGGTGGCGCCCGCGAGCTTGCCGACTTCGTCCTTGCGGCCGTCTTCGGGCACGGCGATGTCGAGATTGCCTTCGGCGAGCGCGGCCAGAACATCGGTCATCGCCGCCAGCGGCGCTGCGATGCGTTTGCCGAGTACGAAGGAGAGCAGCAGCGCGATCAGAATGATCACGGCAAGGCTGATGGCGAACACGGCTTGCCCGCTCGCCATGTCGGCGCTGATCGCAGAGAGCGTGGTTTGCTTGCGCTCCGCCAGCGTGCCGGTGATGGATTTGAGCGCGGACGCCATCGTCTCATAGCGCTGGCGCGTGCCGGTCATCATGCCCGAAGCGGTCGCGACATCTCCCGTCACCATGTCGGCGACGTCCTTGCCGCGCTTGACATAGGCCTTCAGCGCCGCGCCGAACGCGGTCACTTGATCCTGTCCCATTCCGGCTGCGGTCATGGCGCCGGTGACGGCCGGCAGGTCCGCCTGCAGCTTGTCGAAATCGGCCATGTTGCCTTTCGACAAGGCCTCGATCTTGGCGGTATCGCTCTCGTTGCTGGCGGTGGAGGTGAGGCGGTAGAGATTGGCGACCGATTGCAGCACGTTGCTTTGAAAAGCCAGCACGACGTCGGCATTGTGCAGCGCGCCGGTCTTAAGGTCCTCGGTCTTTTGTTGATTGCCTTCGAGCAGAACCCAGCCATAGATGCCGAGACCGGCAGTCAACAGGACGATGACAACCGCCAGCAGCGTCAGCTTGGCGCGAATGGTCAGATCGTTGAAGGCAGCGTTCATGAGGCCCAATCCCAAATCGGCGAACAGAAAAGAAGACCGGCCGCTGGACGCAGCCGGCCGCACAAACCAAATGCCTATTTGTAGATGCCGACGCACACCGCGGTGTCGTTCAGCTTCTCGCAATAGGTCGATTTCGGCGCGATCTTCTTGGTGACCGGATCGGAGAATTTGTAGTCCTGCCAGAACGAGGTCTTGGACTTCAGCAGCGTGATGCGCTCCTTGACGTAATAAACCCCGTCGGCGTCTTGGGCGTCGAGCAGGTCTTTGCCGACCAGTTTGGCGTTGTTGCCATGCGCCAGGCATTTGCCGGTGGTGTCATAGACGGTGACGTAGAGATCGCGATCATGGAAGGTGGTGTTGGCTTTGTCGGTGAAGTCGGCATAAGCCTTGGCCGCGCCGCTCGCGGTGATGGCGGTGACGGCCTTCTTCACCAGGGCGACGGCTTCCGGTTTGCTGCCGCGGTCGCCGGCGAAGGCCGGACCGGCCGCCAGGAACGGCAAGACGGCGCCGATCAGTAGAATGCGCTTGGCAAAAGTCATGAAAGGTGCTCCGAGCTTGAGCGCCTTCAAAAACAAGGCGCGTGAGGGCGCACTATGACGCCAGCAAGTAAATCGAATCTAAGAAGAATGCCTGATTTGTGCGGTATTCGGCTCGCCACGCCCGCGACAGACTGTATGCAATGCGAATAATCGTGGCAGAACAATACGTTCGCCAAACAGCCCGGGCGCGATAGGTATTTGTGCGGATGACGAGGTTTATGACGTCAAATTAAAACTTGTCATCCCGGACGCGCCCGAGGGGGTGTCAACGCTTGGCACTTGGGCGCGGTCCGGGACCCACGCGGAAATCCGGCGGGTGTTGAAGTGGGTCCCGGCTCGGCGCGCTGAACCAATCAGCTATCAATGCCGAATGCGATCTTCAGGCAGCGCCTGAATCTCTTTACCAATTCTGTTCATCTACCTGAACGGCTGCATTTGCTTCTCGTCCGTAACAGCGTCGCCGTTGTCGCAACGGCTTGCAATTGTAATGTTCGCTTCCCATTTCGTGTTCGTGTTGTTTTGGAGTGTTGTGCAGCAACAGGTGCGCGATGACGATCGCGGCCGAGCGAAGGCTTTTGCGTGCAACGTCATACCGGTGAAGGACGCAGCGCGCGCGTCCGTGGAACGATGGACAGGCTTATGTGCCGCGATGCGGCCGGTTCGCCGTATGCCATTGCCCAGGTAGCCGAGGGAGGAAGCAGCGGTGCCGTCGTTGCGCGAGAAGCGTGCCGTGCGCCAAAGCTTTTGAAAGAGGCGGTCTCGCACGGATCGCCTCTTGGCGTATTTGGGCTCTGGAACATCCTCATCCTGAGGAGGGCGCGCAGCGACCGTCTCGAAGGATGCGTGCGGATTCTAGAACCGGTCGATGCCCAGCCCGTTCATGTCGATGTCGGGCTTGCGGCCGCTGATCAGATCGGCCACCGCTTTGCCGGAGCCGCAGCTCATCGTCCAGCCGAGGGTGCCGTGGCCGGTGTCGAGATAGAAGTTTTTGAGTGGCGTCTTGCCGAGCAGCGGCACCGAATCCGGCGTCGTCGGGCGCAGGCCACACCACAGTTCGGCGCCATCGAAATCGCCGGCGCCGGGGAACAGGGCCTTGGCGTTTTTCACGATGGCGGCGGCGCGGACCGGCGTCATGGCATCGTTCCAGCCGGCCAGTTCCGCCGTCCCGGCGCAGCGCAAGCGGTCGCCCAAACGGCTGTAGACCATCTTGTGTTCGTCGTCGGTGACCGAAACCGACGGCGCTTTGGCGGCATCGGTCACCGCCAGGGTCGCCGAATAGCCCTTGGCCGGATAGACCGGAAGGTGGAGTCCGAGCTGTTTGGCCCACGGCGCCGACCAGCTTCCCATCGCCATCAGATAAGCATCGGCTTTGATCTCGCCATGGTCGGTGATCACCGCCGTCACCTGGTCGCCGTCGCGTTTGAAGCCTGTCACGGTGGTGTTGAAGCAGAACAGGACGCCAGCCCTTTCGGCCAGCTTGGCGAGATTCTGGGTGAATTTGTGGGCGTCGCCGGATTCATCGTCGGGGGTGAAGATGGCGCCCGCCAGCTCGTGCGCCACGCTTTGCAGCGCCGGTTCGATCGCCACCGCTTCGGCCACCGTTTTGGCGACGCGGTTCAGCCCCAGCGAGGCCATCACAGCCGAGGCGCCTTGGGCATGTTGGAACGTACGCGGGTTGCGGTAGACATGCAGAATCCCCAGCGTCTTTTCGTCGTAAGTGATGCCGGTCTCGGCCCGCAGCGCCTGCAGACAGGTGCGGGAATAAAGTGCGACCCGCAATGTCCGGTCCAAATTGATCCGGGTGCGTCCCGGCGTGCAGTTGGCCATGAAGCGCAGCAGCCAAGCCCACAATTGCGGATCGTAGCGCCACCATTTGAACACCAGCGGGGCGTCGGCGTGGCCCATCCATTTCAGCGCCTGCAGCGGCGTGCCGGGATTGGCCCAAGGTTCGGCATGGCAAGG
>JAATGK010000231.1 GCA_015654715.1 Alphaproteobacteria bacterium | reverse complement strand
TCAACGAGATGATCCGCAACTTCACCGGCGACACCGAAAACATCACGACGGACTGGGGCCACGCTTTCGCGCTGCGGCTCCTCGATCACATCCGCGAACGCATGACCCAGTTCCAGGAAGAAACCGGCCATCTCTACAATCTGGAGGCCACGCCGGCGGAAGGCACGACCTATCGCTTTGCGCGCGAAGACCGCAAACGCTTCCCCGGCATCCTGCAAGCCGGAACGCCCGACAAGCCGTACTACACAAATTCCAGTCAGCTTCCGGTCGGGTTTACCGACGATCCGTTCGAGGCGCTCGAACGCCAGGACGATCTGCAACGAAAATATACCGGCGGCACCGTGCTGCATCTTTATATGGGCGAGCGAATCTCGTCGGCCGAGGCCTGCAAGAAGCTGGTGCGGCGGGCGCTGGAGCGCTTCCGCCTGCCGTACATCACGGTGACGCCGACCTTCTCGATTTGCCCCAAGCACGGCTATCTCGACGGCGAACACGAATTCTGCCCCAAATGCGATGCCGAACTACTGGCGCGCAAGGCAGCCCAATGACACGCGAGGATGATATGGACCGGCAAGAAACGCAGGTAAGCGAACTCAAGGATGACGAGCGCCAGCGCTGTGAAGTGTGGACGCGGGTGATGGGCTATCACCGCCCGGTATCGTCGTTCAACCAAGGCAAGCAGGGCGAATTTGCGGAACGCGTTTGTTTCCGCGAACCTCACGATGACTGAGCTCAGGATCGGCGGGCTGACGCGGCTGTCGAGTTGCGACTGGCCGGGCGCGCTGGTGGCGACGGTGTTCTGCCAGGGCTGTTCCTGGCGCTGCTGCTATTGCCACAACCCGGACCTGTTGCCCGCAAACGGCCTAAACCCGATCCCGTGGGAAGATGTTCGCACTTTCCTGGCAGCGCGGCGCGGGCTGCTCGATGGCGTCGTGTTCTCGGGCGGCGAGCCCTTGCTGCAACAGGCGCTGCGCGAGGCTATGCAGGAGGCCCGCGCGCTGGGCTTTCAAATTGGACTGCATACCGGCGGCGCGGTGCCCGCGCGCTTGGCGGAGGTTCTGCCGCTGACCGATTGGGTCGGGTTCGACGTCAAGGCGCCGTTCGACGATTACGCGCGCATCACCGCTGTTGACGGCAGTGGCCCGCACGCGCGCGACAGCCTGAAAATTCTGGCCGCCAGCGGCGTGGCGTATGAAGTGCGTACGACGGTCCATCCGCAAATTGTCAGCGCCGAAAATTTGGTGCAGATGGCGCAGGAATTGGCCGGGCTGGGCGTCGCAAACTGGGTGCTGCAAGAGGTCCGCGGCTGCCCGGCGCAGTCCTATGAGGCGGGACTGCTCGGCAGGCTCGAACAGTCCCTCGCACACGTCGCTTGGCGCTGACCTACAGCCCCATCAACTCAGCGACGTAGTCGATGTCTTTGTCGCCGCGGCCGGAGAGGTTGACGATCACGATCTTGTCGGCCGCCAGCGTCGGCGCCAGCTTGATGACGTGAGCCACGGCATGAGCGCTTTCGAGCGCCGGGATGATGCCTTCCACCTCCGACAGCTCGCGGAACGCGGCCAGGGTCTCGGCATCGGTGGCGGAGACGTACTTGACCCGCTTGATGTCCTTGAGGAACGAGTGGCTCGGCCCGACGCCCGGATAATCGAGCCCCGAGGCGATCGAATGCACCGGCAGCGGCTCGCCCTTATCGTCTTGCAACAGATAGGTCTTCATGCCGTGCAGCACGCCCGGCGTGCCGTAGGTGAGGGTGGCGGCATGCTCGCCCGGATTGGGTCCATTGCCGGCCGGTTCGACACCGATGATGGCGACGTCTTTGTCGTCCAGGAACGCCGTGAACAAGCCCATCGCATTCGAGCCGCCGCCGACGCAGGCGAGCAGAACATCGGGCAAGCGCCCGGCCAGCTGCTGAATTTGCTCGCGCGCCTCGCGGCCAACGATCGACTGAAAATCCTGCACCATCCTCGGATAAGGATGCGAGACGACCACCGAGCCGATGGCGAAAAACGTGAGTTAGTGG
>JAATGK010000019.1 GCA_015654715.1 Alphaproteobacteria bacterium | reverse complement strand
TGGTGAAGAAAATCCCTATGGTCTTGCGGACATCATCCGCAAGAAGAACCCGGTTTCGATGTCCGTGCTCGCGGTCCTCGCGGTCATGTCGATCGGTACCTGGTACATCTTCTTTGTGAAATTCTTTGAGCAGCAGAAGATCCTTGGCCAGTCCAAGACGGTAGATCGCCGCTTCTGGACGTCCGCTTCGCTGACCGAAGGCATCGAAAAGCTGCCGAAGAACTCGATCTTCCGCGGCATCGCCGAAGCCGGTGTCAAGGCTTCGCAGGGCGGTACGTCCCTCGTTGGCCTCAACGACTGGATCTCGATGAGCCTGTCGCGGCAGCTCGAAGACGCCAGCAACAAGCTCGCTGGTGGTATCACGTGGCTGGCTTCGGTGGGTTCGGTCGCACCATTCGTTGGTCTGTTCGGTACGGTGTGGGGCATTCTGCAAGCCCTGATCGCGATCGGTGTTGCCGGTCAGGCTTCGATCGATAAGGTCGCGGGCCCGGTTGGTGAAGCTCTGATCATGACCGCCATCGGCCTGTTCGCCGCCGTCCCGGCCGTGCTTCTGTATAACTGGCTGATCCGCCGCAACAAGGTGATCACTGAGAAGGCCCGCGGATTTGCTGGCGACCTTCAGACGTACTTGATCTCGAAGGGCAGCAAGTAATTTAGGGCAACCGTAGGGGGCCGGCCCAGCCGGCCTCTCGTTTGCGGAGAAGTAATATGGCTGCTTTTGTACAAAGTACCGAAGACCAGGCAGACGATTTCCAGCTGAATGCGACGGTCAATATCACGCCGCTGGTGGATATCATGCTTGTTCTGCTCATCATCTTCCTTGTCACCATTCCGGTGATCGTGAAGGTGGTGCCGGTTAATTTGCCGAACGCGCGTAACATCGCGACCGAAACCAAGCCCGAGAACATCGTGGTGGCAGTGACGGCCGACGAGGACGTCTTCTACAACAATGCGCCGGTGACGTATTCGGATCTCCACGGAAGGTTCCTGGCTGCGCTGCTTCGTGCCGCGAAGACCGGTACACCGCTTCCGGAAGTCCATATCCGTGCCGACAAGCAGGTCCGCTTCGAAGCTGTCGGCCGCGCCATTCTGGCGGCTCAGATGGCGGGCGTTCCGAAGGTCGGGTTCATCACCGAACCGCGTAACGACGTAGCAGACTGACGGCGTGCGTAGCGAACTGAGAAGGTAGTACTGCCATGTCAATGGAAGTGAAGTCGGGTGACGATGGTGTGCCCATGATGGAAATGAATATGACGCCGCTAATCGACGTCATGCTCGTTCTCATCACATTGCTCATCATCACCCTGCCGATCCAGACTCACGCGGTGAAGCTGGACATGCCGCGACCGAGCACGAGCCAGGCGAAGCAGCTCATCGATATTCCGAAGGTCCGTCTGACCATCGACTTCGACGGGACGATTCTCTGGAATGGTGCGCCGATCGATCGCGCAACGCTTGATGGGTATTTCATGGATGCGTCCACACAGGATCCGCAGCCGGAAATCCATCTCGAGCCCAACAAGCTCGCGAAGTACGACATTGTTGCCAAGGTGCTGGCAGATGCCCAACGTCTGGGCGTCCGAAAGATCGGCTTCACCGGTCTCGACCAGTACATGCAATAATTTTGAGTTGATTGGCTTGTTCGGGCGCGCGGCAAATTTGCCGTGCGCCCGACGGCTGTGAGAAGGTCACATTAACCGCAATCTGCTTTCCTAAAGGCGGGAACGGACCACAAATTTGCCCCAGGGACGTGGCAAGACTCCGGCCGAGCGGTAATGGCCGGTCGGGATCTGGGGATCACAGCTCAGCCGTGAGGCAAACGTTGGTGAGGCGGGCGCCATGTCGATGGAAGTGAAGCCGGGTGACGATGGGGCGCCCATGATGGAAATGAACATGACGCCGCTAATTGACGTGATGCTTGTTCTCATTACGCTTCTCATTATTACTCTGCCGATTCAGACCCACGCCGTGAAACTGGACATGCCGTCAGGAAAACCTCACCCGGGATCATTCATGCCGGTGATTGTTAACCTTGGAATCGATTTCGACGGCACGATTTTGTGGAATGGCGCAATCGTGGACCGGGCAACACTGGATTCGTACTTTTTGGATGCGGGGTTGGCCGAACCGCAACCGGAAATCCACCTTAATCCGAACAAACTGGCCAAGTACGACACTGTGGCGAAAGTGCTCGCCGATGCGCAGCGTCTTGGCGTCAAAAAAATTGGCTTTACCGGCTTAGATCAGTATATGCAGTAATCTGTGAGGGAGCGGACTGGGCTCCTTGGGAATCCCCGGGGGCGCCTGAGTGCCTAAGGCGAAGATAGAGGTCTAGATGATCGCGAAGAAAATCCGCGCCGTGGTGACGGCGCTAGTGCTCGGAACGGCTGCTATGGCAGTCGCAACCATGCCGGCCGATGCCGCATTGCGGGCGTCCGTCGGTAAGCCACTGCAAGAGGCGCAGTCTCTTGCCAAGTCCGGCAACTTCGAAGCCGCCATGGCGAAGGTTCGCCAGGCCGAAGGCGTCGGTGGTCTGACCGCCGAAGAATCGGCCACGGTCAAACGAATGAAGGAATATTTGGCGGCGGCTTCCCAGGGTAAGGTCGGTGGTGACACCTCGACCGGCGCTCTGGCGAAGTTCAACGCTGACTGGAACGGCCGCCGCTACCGCGAGGTCATCGCCGACGAAGACGCGCTCCGTAAAGGTGGCGTCCTTACCGGCAACGCCCAAGTCGTGATCGCCCAGGCTTATGAACAACTCGGCGACTACAAGGGTTGCGTGCACTATGCCGATGCCCACGCCAGTGCCGGTGCCGAAATGCTGAAGCGCGGCGGCCTGTGTGCTTTCAAGGCTGGTGACGATGCCCTCTCGCTCGACATGTCCATCAAGCTGGTCGGCGTTGCGCCGAGCCCGGAAAACTGGGGCCAGCTTCTGCGTCAGGCCGAGCGCTCCAAGCAGCTCTCCGACCCGCAAACGCTCGACATTTATCGCTTGAAGCTGCTTACCGGCAACATGTCAGGTGCCGACGAGTACTTCATGCTGTCCCAGATGCTGATCGCGGCGCGCGTGCAGAACGAAGCCGCCGCCGTCGTCGACAAGGGCGTCGCGGCGCACCTGTTGGTCGACCAGCGCGCCCAGCGCCTTGCGGCCCTGGCCAAGAAGAACGCCGCCGACGAAAACGCTTCCATCGGCCGGTCGCTTGCCGCCGCGCAAAAGGCCCCCAAGGGTGACGAACTGATCAAGATCGGCGAAGAGTTCACCGGCATGGGCCGCTTTACTGACGCCATCAGCGCCATCCAGGCCGGTATCGCCAAGGGCGTCACCGATACGGACAACGCCCAGGTTCGTCTGGCAGTTGCCCTGTACGGCAACAAACAGAAGCCCGCCGCGCTCAATGCCCTCGAAAAGGCCAACAAGACGCCGAACGGCAAGACGATTTCCAAGATGTGGACGCTTTACATCCGCGGCCACTGAGACAGTTTGTTCGATTTGACGGAAGCGGCGGGCCTGACGGTCCGCCGTTTTTGTTTTTGGGGTGCCGACACTGAGCGGAAAGGCGCCTACTGCCACGCCCACCAGGATTTCTTGGCCGGATCGGCGGCCTTGGATTGGCTCGGCTGGTGCCGCGCCGTTTGGGCGCCGGGCTGGGTAATGAGCCAGCCGCGCACGTCGGTCTCGGGCGGCGCCGCTACGCCCTTGCCGGGACCGGGCGTCTTCAACTCGTCGAGCCCAAAGTCCATCCGCGCGTCATAGGTGCGGTCAATCTGGTACCGCAGGAACTTTTCAGCCTTGTACCAGGCGGCCTTGTTGGCGCCGTCCGGGCAGGTGGCGAGTTCGTCGCCCTTGGCGCCCCAACGCCGTTCCGGGCACTGATAGGGGTCGAACGACATCTCGAACAGCCGCCGCCGGGCTTCTTCATAGCTGAAACTGACTTTGGAGCCGTCGGTGCGCAAATAACTGATCTGGCATTGCGCCGCATGGGTGTCGTAGGCCGTCAGCATGTCGGCGGCGAGATTGGTGCCCTTGTAGGCGAGCTTGGGGTCTTTGTGCTGAGCAAGCCACAGGAAGCGTTTGGCGCTGTCGTAAAGCTCCTTGAAGGCGGTTTTCAGCCGGGCGTCGCGCGACGGCGTCGAATAGGTCTCCCAATCGCCTTCGGTGCCATAGATGTTGGGCGGCAGGCGGTCTGGTTCGCTACGCTTGTCGAGGCCGGCGCTGATCGCCAGCGTCACGGCATCGCCGCGGTAATGCAAATCGGCGCAGTTGGAATCGACCATATCGCCGACTTCGCGCACCGGATCGAACAGCAGCGTGCCACCCGCCATCTTGCCGCGGACATAGTCGTAATAGGTGACCACCTCGGTGTTGAGCGTGAAGGTGCCCGTGTTCCAGTCGCGATCCTCCGCCGGTCGCGGTCCGTTACCGAAAAACTGCTCGACCGAAAAATCGGCGATCGTCTTGTTGGCGGCGAGGACGATGCTGCCGCCTTTGAAGCTGCCGTCAGTCTGCTTCTTGGCGCCCACCAGGGTCTGCGGCCGCCAGTTCTTGAAACCGGCGCCCATACCCGGCGACGAGCGCACGAAACGCACGTCGTAATAGCCGCGGGTCACCGAATAATCGGGATGGGCGTCGAGATAATGGATGCGGCCGTTGCGCTCGACCTTCCACACCGTCGCCAGATGACCGTTGGGATCATAGATCACGGTGCCGGGGCGGATCGCTTTGGGGGTCAGCGCCGGGGAATAGAAATCCTGCGCGTTCGGCGTTTCGAGTTCGGGATGGATGCGATAGGTCGCCGAAGAAATCGCATCGCGCAGGAAATCGAGGACAGCGTAGCCGTTGTACCCCACCGGGTTGATCCGCGCCGCCACCCGGTTGCCCGCCGCGGTGTAGCGCATGTCGCTTGTATGGCCGCGCGGCTCGACTTCGCTGATGAACGAGAACGGCAGGCCGCGTTTCCAGGCGAAATAGAAGCGTAGGTAATAGGGTAGGTCGGCACAATCGGCCGCGAACGCGACCCCGGCTGGATCGGAGCCGCGGAACGGATTGCGCGGATCGTGCAGACAGCGGTTCACCGTGGCGCAACCGGATTCGCCCAGTTCGGCGATGAACTGCTCGTATTCCTTCTCGTCGCCGTCGCGCCAGCGATCGCTCTTCAAGACGTAGGCGCCAGCGGGATAATTCTTCGCTGCGGCCGTCAGAATCTGTTCGGGGGGCGCCCCGGGGGCAGGCGTAACGGCCTGATCGGCCGCGTCCGGCACCGCTTGGACCGTGGCAGTGCTCCCATCCGGCAGAGCGATCGTCGTACCTGCCGCAGTTTCTACCGCCGGTAGATCTTGCGCCTC
>JAATGK010000012.1 GCA_015654715.1 Alphaproteobacteria bacterium | reverse complement strand
TCAAGCGCAGCGATTTCGGCGTCGCCACGTACGTCCCGCTGATCGGCGATGACGTCACCCTCATCATCAGCGCCCCTTTTGAGAAGAAGTAGGGGGCGTCCCGCCGCGTCTTTGCGGATCGGCTAGGCGCCGCCGAGATAGCCTTGCCGTTTCGCCCGGCCCAGCGCCATCAGCGGGAAGTAATGGCAATAGAGGCCGTAGCGCAGCATGAAGGCCCGTGAAAGTTCCGGGCCTTGCTGCAGGCGCCGCGCCACTTCGGGATCGGAGAGTTTGATCGCCTGGCCGACGCCGTAGCCGGGAAAGCCGGCGCCGGTGTATTCCATTTCGATCCAGGTTCCCGCCTGCTGCTGTTCGATCAGATAGAGCAGGCCGCGTTCGATGGCGGCGCGGTCCGAGGGGCGGTCGGCGGCGAGCAGCGCCATCAGCGCCCAGGCGGTTTGCGAGGCCGTGGTCTTGCCGCGCCCGGCCTTGGCCGCATCCATATAGGACTCGCAGCTTTCGCCCCAGCCGCCGTTTTCCACTTGGTGCGCGATCAGCCAATCGCAAGCACGGCCGATGTTGGGCTGGCGCATGTCGTCGCCGATCGCCGCCAGCGCCGGCATCACCGCGCCGGTGCCGTAGATGTAGTTCACGCCCCAGCGTCCGAACCACGGCCCTTCCGCTTCCTGCTCGCGGCGTAGGAAATCGAGCGCCCGCACCATCGCCGGATGGTCTTTACCGAGCCCCAGCCCGGCGAAGGCTTCCACCACATGCGCGGTGACATCGACCGATGGCGGATCAAGCGCCTCGCCGAAATCGCAGAACGGAATCTTGGTCAGAATTTTCCGGTTGTTGTCCTTGTCGAACGCGCCCCAGCCGCCGCCTTCGCATTGCATGCCGATCAGCCAGTCGACCGCGAGTGCAATCTGCTCCGTGATACCCTTGGCTTGCCACTTCGGCTCTTTGGCGAAGGGGGCGAGCGCGATCAGGGCGGCGGCGGTGTCGTCGACGTCGGGATAATTGAGGTTGGCGTATTCGAACGCCCAGCCGCCCGGCTTCACATGCGGCAGCTTCACGCTCCAATCGCCGGGCTGGCGCACTTGGCGGGCGAGCAGCCAGTCCACCGCCTGATCAATTTCGGCTTCGGTTTTGCCGAGCGCGCCGGCATCCTTCACCGCCATCACCATCAGAATGGTGTCCCATACCGGGCTATTGGTGGCCTGGATGAAGGTGGCGTCGCCGTCGTCAATGCGCCAGCCAGGGTCGTTCAAACAGGCGAGGCCTTTCGCCATCACCGGATGATCGTTGGCGAAGCCTTCGGCATGCAGCGCCATCAGGCCGTAAACCCATGGCGGTTGAATGCCGCCCCAGCCGCCGTCGGCATCTTGGTGGCGGACGATCCACTCCACGGTCTGGCGAACCGCCGCGTTGCGCCACAGCGGCAGACGGAAGAACGCGCCCATCTCCTGGAATTCGTGCAGCACTTTGTCGGCGGTGCGGAAGAAGGTGTCCCAGGCATCGGCGCCGGATTTCTTCGGCAGCTCGTAATCGAAGCGCAAGCGGCCTTCCGGAAACAGTGCATCGAGCCGGCGGCCTGCGGGCAGCGGCCGCGACGGGCGGCGCGCCGACAGAACCGTGATCGGCATCAAGGTGGCGCGGGCCCATTGGGCGAAATTGTAAATGCAGAACGGGAACCATTTGGGGAACCAGATCACTTCCGGCGGCACGTTGGGGGTCTTCTCCCACGGCCATTCGCCGATCAGCGCCAGCCAATAGCGGGTGAAGACGCGGATGTTGCGCAAGCCCCCTTTGGACAGGATCCACGCCACCGCTTTTTGCAGCGCCGGTTCGTCGTCCGCGTGACCGAGCGAGCGCAGCGCCGCGTAAGCTTCCACCGTGGCGTTGATGTCGCCGTTAGGGGCACCACGGAACACGTCCCAGGCGCCATCGGGGCGCTGGGTATCGAGCAGGGCCTGACCCAGACGCGGCCGGAGCGGATCGTCTTCGCGCCCGATGAACCACAAGGCGAGGCACCATTGCGCCTCCATGCAGGCATTGGTCTCGGCACGGCCGACCCAATGGCCATCGGGCTTCTGCTGCCCGGCCAGCCAGCGCACCGCATCGTCGATGCTGGCGGCAAGCGCCGCGGCAAGATTGGACCCAGCAACGATCTGCCCCACGAAACCCTCTCCTGGTTCTGGACTCGGCCCCGAGGACGTAGCACGAAAAGACGGAATTCGTCATGAAATCGGGGGGATGGCGGCGCTGCGGCATTTCGGGCAGGGGACGGTCTCTATAATTACGCCGAAAGCGGGCTCGCATCGTCACGCAAGTCCGCCTCGGTTGGGATCGCACCCTGAAGCCAGTCGCAGCCCGCGAACGCCGCACTCAAGCAGCGAATGACAGGCACAGTCTGCTTCGCATCGAACCGCATGGACAAAGCGTTTGCGTTACTGGCGCGCTTCCGGTCCGAAAACCGGCCCTCACTTTCGGGAGGCGCCCATTTGCCGTCGCCGCTGACCGCAGGTCTCACACGGTTGAACGCGGTCTTACATCGTCCTTCGCCGGCCTTGTCCATCACACGCGCACGAGTAACGCGCCTGGTTCTGTATGACTCGTGTCGCTTGCCGGGCCGGCGCTCGCGAAGCGCCCTTCCAGCGTGTTTTACCAAACATCCTCTTCAAAACGACGCTGAGGATTGTAGAGAACAAACAAGGAACACGCAAGAGGCCTGCGGCAATCGCGACCCTGTTCACAGCAAGAGGCAGTCGCAAGAGGAAGGCGGCACAAAATCCATATGCGATAGCCATGGGATGTGAGAGCCGCGGGCCCGCTTTCGCCCCCGCCGGCCGGCGGCAGGCCAATCATTCGTTAACCATCCTGAGGGCTACACTGCGCCCGCTTATGAACGTGAAAGCGGTCGGCCTATGCAAGCCAAAGAGCTGTTACGGAAGGCGCTGAATGCCCACAACGCCGGGCAGGAAGAAGCGGCCGAAAGCCTGTGCGGCAAACTGCTGAAAAAAAGCCCGCGCGACGCCCAGGCGCAGCACCTGATGGGGATCATCCGCTATAGCCTCAAGCACTACGAAGCCGCGGTCGAAGCGATTGAGAAATCGCTGGCGCTGGACGGCCATCAGCCGGGTGCCTTCAACAATATCGGCTTGGCGCTGACTGCACTCGGCCGTGTCGACGACTCCATCTCCGCCTATCGCCGGGCGGTGGAGCTCCAGCCGCAAAACGATGATGCCATGATCAATTTGGCCAGCCAGCTGCTGGTCATCAAGCACTATGGCGAAGCCGTGGAATTTTGCCAAAGAGCGATCGCGGTGAAACCGCAGTCTTCGCTTGCTTACTATAATCTCGGCGTGGCGCTGCAAAACCAACACAAACACGTCGAAGCCGCTGAGGCCTACCAACACGCGATCGCCTGCACGCCGGCATTTCCCGAAGCGTATTGCAATCTCGGCCTCGCCCTCATGGCGCAGGGACGACGCGAAGAGGCCATTGCCGCCTATCGCAAAGCGATTGCCTACCGGCCGAACTTCCCCGAAGCGCTGAACAATCTCGGCCAGCCGCTGAGCGATCTGGGCCGCCAGGAGGAAGCAACCGAGGTCTTCGAACGGGCGACCAGGGCGCGTCCGGATTACAGCGAGGCCTTCTTGAATTTGGCGCGCACCTATCGCATGCGCGGCATGATGCGCGAGGCGCTGAGCGCCTGCCGCAAAGGCCTCGCCGTCGATCCCGGCAATATCGAAGCCCGCATCGAGCTGGCTAATTTATGCCGCCATGTCTGCGACTGGCGGG
>JAATGK010000139.1 GCA_015654715.1 Alphaproteobacteria bacterium | reverse complement strand
CGTCGACGTCGTGTAGTTGCTCGACGTGCCTTTCTTGCAGCCTGTCGGCACGCCCTGCCAACCCTGCTGATCGATGGTCGCGTAGTTGGACGCCTGGTTGAACGAGCCGTAATCGACGCTGATAAAGCCGCGCGGTCCCGGCTTGAGATAATTGGCCAACGTGGCTTGCGGAACCAGCCCGCCGGAGCCGGTGCAGGTGCCGTTGCCATTGGCGGTGACGGGAGAGCCGCAGGCCGCGATCTGCCAGGCGTTGCTGGCATCGATCGAGACGTTGCTGCGGTAGGCGTCGTCATAGGCGGCACCAACCTTGACCTTCATCTTTTCGCCGCCATACGCCAGATCAAGATGGGCGCCCAGGGTCTGGTCGTAGCGCCTGGTATCCTGGATGCGCATCAGGCCGTTGTTCCACTGGAAGTTGGCCGGATTGGCGGTGTCGATATTGGTGGTGGTGACCGGGATAACACCGGTGTTGTCGAAATGGGCCGTGACGCCGCCAGCCGGTGCCGCGCAACCCGGCAGGGCGCCGTTGCCGGCACTGGGACAGGTGACCAGGAAGATGGTCGGCATGTCGCGGTAGAAATGGCTGCGGCTGGCATTGACCTGGAAGTCGACTTCAAAGAGGTCGGTAACCTTCCAATTCATGCCGGGGTTGATGCTGTAGAAATCGCCTTTTTCCTTGTAGGGGCGGGCTTCCATCGCGAACTGCGCATTGGCGAAGTCGGCGCTGGTGACCACATTGTTGGCATCGACCTTGGCGTTTATTGGGATCATCGGCTGCGAGCCGGAACCGGCGCGCACGCCGAGGCTCATATCGCTGCGGTTCCAATCGTTGAACGGACGCCCGGCGATGAGGTCGAGGTAGAAGTGCATGTCTTCGGTCGGGCGCCACTCGAAGCTGGCAACCATATTGTAGCGGTCGCGGGTGCCGGTTTCGTACATCGGACGGCCCAGGCGCGGCAGCAGCATGTTGCTGATCTGCGTCATGTTCAGGCCGGGATTGAGCGCCAGCAGCATGGCGGCCGTGACCGGCGTACCGGGCGCGTAACCGGGGATGTTGACGTTGTTCGGAACCGTGGTGGGAAGCGTCATCGCGTTGCCGCCGATCGACACCGTCGAACCAGCAAAGTCGCACCCCGTCGCGGCACCGCACATGGCCGCCGTATTGATGGTCGGCGTGACCCAGCCGGCGTTGCCGTCTTCGAAACCGCTGATGTAATTATAGGCAGTCTTGCCGGCGATACCGAAGAGAGCGCCGAAGGAACCGAGCTTGGTGCTTTCCCAGGTGTCGCTGATAACCAGGGCACCGTTGCCGCCAAGACCGTTCGAATTCCCGTTGGCCATCGCCTGCGCAACATAGGTGATGTGCAGGCCCGGATCGTCGAACGGACGGCGGGTGCGCATGTTCACCGTACCGGCGGCGCCACCTTCCAGCAGTTCCGCGCGCGGGGTCTTGTCCACCTGCAACTGGGTGAACAATTCGCCGGGGAACATATTGAGGTCGACTTCGCGATTGTTGTTGCGCGCGTCGGTAACGCCGGTGGTTGCTACGGCAACCACGGTGTTGTTCAGAAGAATCTTGGTAAAATTCGTGCCGAGGCCGCGGATCGAAATGTTCACGCCTTCGCCGTTGATGTCGCGGGTCAGGGTGATTCCCGGAATACGGTTCAGCGATTCCGCCAAGTTGGTGTCGGGGAACTTGCCAATGTCTTCGGCGTAGATCGAGTCCGTGAAGCCGATCGAATTGCGCTTGGCGGACGTAGAATTCTCCAAGCTGGCGCGATAACCGGTCACGGTCACGGTCTCCACCTCGTCCGAGCTCGGACCCGCCGTGTTGGCTTGTGCCACCTGCGTATACTCGCCGCGCAAGGCCGCCAGACGCGGCAGCGCCTCCTTGGACGAGGGCAAGCGGTTCGCCGCCTGATTGTTGTCCTCGGATGTCCTGCTGACCGACTGCCCCGCAGTCCGGCGAACGATTAGGCCCCCGTCACCGTCCGGGACGCTCTCCAGATTAGTCTTGACGATCAGACTCTGAACGGCCTGTTGCGCATCCATGTTGCCGACCAGGACGCGGCCGCGCAGACCGGAAACCACATCAGGTGCAAACAGAATATTCGTACCGGTCTTGCTCGCGATTTCCGTCAAGGACTGAGAAAGCAACTGGTCCGGCAACGACAGATTGACGTTCTCTGCGGCCGCTGCCCCGCCGCACAACACAAAAATCGCGGCGCCACCGACGAGGCGGCTACGCAAGGAATTATAAACGGGGCTGGTCATTTTTACCCTTCCCTCCCTTTATATGAGTGTGACGTTTAACCAGTCACCTCTATTTGAAGGACGTCTGACCGCGGTTATTTCTCCACCCAAGACTTTCGTCGGTCTCCTATCCCTCCATGACGCGCTGGGGATCAGCAAGCAACTGGACGCGGTCGCCGGTTTCGCGCACTTCGATCGGCAAGAGGCGCGCCAACGACCGGGCGAAAGCGGCCACATCGCCCACGCGATACGCACCGCTGATCCGCAGCTTGCGGATTGACGGATCGGGAATCTCGAGCGTCACCGACGAATAGCGGTTCATTTCCGCAACCGCATCTTCCAACGTCTCATTCGCGAAGATCGCCTGTCCCGTCTGCCAGGCGAGCAACGGCCTTGGATTGGGCCGGTCGATATTCATGGCATCGACGGACTTGGCGACTAAGCGCTGCCCCGTTTCGATGACGGTCGACTTCCTCACATGATGGGTTTCGGTTTCAACTGTCGCCGTGCCTTCGACCAGCAGCACCGACACAGTGTTGCCGATCCGGCTGACATCCAGATTGCTGTGCTGAGCCAAAATCCGGTGATCCGCCGCGGTCACGACGAAGGGGCGGACATTGTCCGGCGTCACGCGGAAGTTGGCGCGGCCGAGCTGCAGCTCGATGTTGCGGGCCTCATCGTTGAAATTGACCCGAATATGGGTGTCGGTGTCGAGGAAGGCATTGGTGCCATCCTTCAGCACGATATGCTTCTGTTCGCCGACCTCGGTTTCGTAGACGCCGGCATAGGCCGCGCGCCACACCGCCATGGAGCCGCCCATCAACGCAAGCAGACTCATTCCGCCGATAACCGCACGGCGCTTGACCGGCCGCTGTTCCACATGTTCCATGCGCACCGTGCGCACACCGGCCGCCACGTCCCACATCGCGGTGACGGAATCGAACGCCGCCGCATGCGCCGGACTCTCGCGAAGCCAAGCCTGGAAGCCTTCCTCGTCGGAGGTTGTGCGACTGCTCGCATGCAGCAGCGCCAGCCACATGGCGGCCTCCGCCTTGATTTGCGGCGTCACCTGGACAGACGCACGCGCCATATTACCACCCTTCCATCCATTCCGTCAGAAACAGCGCCGCCTTGGCGATGTGCTTCGCCACGGCACTCTCACTGATACCAAGCTGCACAGCGATCTCGCGGTATTTCAAGCCGTCGATCCGATACATGAGGAATACTTCGCGCGTTCGCGGGCTCAATCGTGCCAGCCCATACTCCACTCTATGCAGACGTTCGCGGGCCTCGATTACTTCATCCTGCAGCGGCGCATCGTCGATGATTTCGAACGTCTCGGCGTTGATCCCCTCCTCGGACAGGTAGTTGGCGTGGCGATGGTTGTCGACGCCGATATTGATGGCCGTGCGGACGAGAAACCCGGCCGGGCTATCGACTCTGTGCTGGGCGCGATATTTCTCCAACCGAATGTATGCGGTGTGCAGCAAATCTTCCGAATCGTTGCGGCCATGCGTAAGAACGGATATCCGCTTGCGCAGTCCCGTCCAGAACTTGGCGTCTCGCGGAATGTCGTCCATGTGCCCACGCCCCGTTGAGCAACCAATACCAATGATCACATTGTTGCAGAAACGAAATATTTTTCGTCGATGGGGTACATAAAACAACACCGACATTCGTCTACGAAGCAGTTGGTTGAGGGTTTTCCTAAATTCACTATTAGGAGTGGTACCGTGCAGTCATTGCTATTAAGAATGAGCCGGGTCGCGCTCCTGCTGTGGTGCACTGCGGTCGCCGGTTTTGCGCAAGGCCATGGTTCCGCGCACAATCATGTCGCACCGTTGTGGGTAGGAAGTTGGGCCTCGTCGCAAGCCATACCGGCCCCTAAGGAGGGCCTGGATTCCGTCGACCTGCGCGATGTTACGTTGCGGCAGATCGTACACCTGTCGGTGGGCGGTGACGCGCTGCGGCTCAAGCTGTCAAACGTCTATGGAATTGAGCCGCTGCACATATCTTCCGTGCACATTGCCCGGCCGCTGTCGCCGTCCTCCGGCCAGGTCGTTGCTGCAACCGACCGTCCCCTGACCTTCGCGGGCCGAACGGATGTGACCATTCCCCCCGGCGCCGAATATCTCTCCGATCCGCTGCCCTTTCCGGTCGCCCCCTTTGCGGACGTCGCTGTCTCGATGCACCTCGACACCGTGCCAACGCAGCAGACCAGCCACGTTGCCTCGCACCAGACGTCCTTTCTGACGCATGGCGACCAGACCGCCCTTGCAGATTTGACCGACGCCAAGACGCTGGAACATTGGTTCTTCATCTCCGGCGTGGAAGTTACAGCCGCACCGGGCACCGTCGCCATCGTTGCGCTGGGTGATTCGATCACCGATGGCTCTCACTCCACCACCAACGGCAACGACAGATGGCCCAATGATTTTGCTCGGAGGCTGGCGCTTACGCGCGGCCTTCGCCAACCTGCGGTCTTGAACGCGGGGATCGGCGGCAACCGTGTGCTGGCCGACGGCAAAGGGCCAAGCGCCTTGACGCGCTTCGACCGTGAAGTTCTCGCCCAGCCCGCCATCCGCTATTTAATCGTGTTCGAAGGAATCAACGATTTGCGCCGGGCCGATATGGAACCCGCCCGCTCGGCGGACGAGCACGCGGCGCATGTGCGCGGCATCACAGGCGCGTACGAGCAGTTCATTCAGCAGGCACACGCACATGGCATCCTGGTGATGGGCGCGACCATCACGCCCGACCTGGATGCGGTATACAGTCAGCCCACCGTACTTGACCGCCCCTCTGCTGCGCACGAAACCGACCGGCAAGCGATAAACCGCTGGATCAGGACATCCGGCCGGTTTGACGCGATCGTCGATTTTGACGCGGCCGTGCGCGATCCGAAGCGTCCCGATCACCTGCTGGCCGCATACGATTCCGGCGACCATATCCATCCGTCCCCGGCGGGTTACCAAGTCATGGCCGACGCTATTCCATTGTCGTTCTTCGCGAACAGAAAAAAAGATGACAGCGTCGAAGTGCGGAGCAGCGTGAGCGTGCAGTAGGATCGAGTATCCGGTGTCCTTCGACGAAGACGTCATCGGCTGTCGGACAGAAAACCCCGATATCATTGGTCCGTCGCGATGGCATACCCGATCCCGCCATCGTGACATAGCCGGAAAAATATAATCTCCGGCGATCCAAGGTTTGGGGTGAGCGATTCACCGCCACCCTTTCACAGGGGGCTTGATTTCGGCGGGAAGATTGATCTGCGTTGATTCACGCGGCGCGTTGCAATTGTTGACGCGCTTTGGCCCAAGCCCATGGCAGGAGCTCGTCGAGACGGTTGTTCGGTCAGAGG
>JAATGK010000265.1 GCA_015654715.1 Alphaproteobacteria bacterium | reverse complement strand
TGTTGCTCATTTGACGGCGCGGTTTGGGCATGCTTGCAAACATCCAGTGAGACTTCCCATTCATCGTCGGAAGTTCGCGAAGAATTGCTAGCGACTGCCTCGACAAGGGGACGATGTGGGTTTTGCGCATCTTCATGCGCTCCACGGGGATCGACCACTCGGCCTCTTCGAAATTTAATTCGTCCCAGGTGGCGTTGATGAGTTCCCCCGGTTTGCACGAAGGTGAGCAGCATCAGCCGGATCGCGAGGCGGGTGAGGATGAACAGCCGGGCATCGTTCCGGCCGAGGGCGTGCAGGAACTCCGGCTGCTCGCAATATTGTCCCGCCCGGCGAGCCATTTCGCCCGCTCCGCGATTTTCGATCTTCTTAAGCGCGTTCAGGACCACCAGTGGCGAGATATCCGCGACCGGGCGCTGGCCGATGACAGGAAAGATGTCCATTTCCAGCCGGTGCAAAATGTCCTGGCTATAATTCGGCGTCCATTTTTCCCGGTTCCGCTCATGCCATTCGCGGGCGACGGCCTCGAAGGTATTGGCCGCGTTTATTTCCGCAAGCTGCCGCCGATCCTGTTTGGCAGAGGAGGGGGCGATTCCCTCTGCAAGCATCTTCTTGGCGACGGCCCTCTTTTCGCGGGCCTCGGCGAGGGAGGTTTCGGGGTAGCCCCCGCAAGCCAGCCGCTTTTCTTTGCCCAAGAAGCGATATTTCAGCCGCCAGTACCGGGCCGCCGTTCGGGGCGACTTCTAAATACAGGCCGCCGCCGTCTGCCCTTCTTTAGGGCTTGTCCTTGAGGCGGGCATTCTTGCAGACCGTGTCAGTGAGGGGCATGGGGGCATTTCTCCTCTGCCGGATTTCACAGATGCCCCCAAAAATGCCCCCAGCGGGTCGGGATGCTGGGAAGCGTCCTTGGACAGCACAGAGCATAATATGCCCGTTTTTATTGGGTTTTTGAAGGGTTTTCGAGATGTGGTGGGACGTGCCGGGAAAGAAAACTGGCGGAGGATGGGGAATTCAAAATGAACCGTCTCTGGTTCCGACCCAAGAAATCCAGGACTTTTTTGGTTTACGGGTGCAGCTGAGGACGAAGAGAATAGGGCCGTTGCGGGCCTGGACTGCGCGCGGCGCCGGAGCGAATGAATGCTCCGAAGCCCTTGCCGGAACGCCCATACGTCACTTCTATCTCACTGGTCCTAACCCTCTTTCCCCCGACGAAATGTCGAGCAAGGAACGGCTCGAGGAACTCGCCGAGATTCTGGCAACCGGCATCTGCCGCCTTCAGATGCGGCAGGTGGAGCAATTGCGGCAGGAGACGGCCAAATTCGGGTTTAGGGGGTCTGTGCGTCCCATAACGGTTCGGCCCAGGGATACGAACGCCGCTCAACGCCTTAACTCGGAAATGCCGAGTTCTATCCACATCCAGGTGAAGTCATAGCCGGCCCTGGCGGACGCATCGTCTTGCCCGGCTGTGCCATTCTCCAGGTACTTGAGCCAATCGGCAAGCTTTTGGCATCCATTGGCCGTCTTAGCGGCCTGCCGCGGTGTCTTGTTTTCGAGTGCCGGCACTGGTTGGTCGAGTAGCGCGGTATAATAACGATTCATTTGTGCGTGCAGGATGGCACGCTCTTCCTCCGGTGAAAGACCAGACGGTTGCGGTGGAGGTTGTTTTGCAGGACGGGACGCCATCATCTCGGCGACCGTTTTGGATTCAATGACAGGGTGGCCAACAAGTCCTTCCAGAGCGGGCTCTATCAAAGCCCGCCCCCGTTCCGCCCGTTGCATCGAGTTTGTTTCAAGCGTCAGCGTCTTGCCCTTCAGCTCCAGTGTTCCCAGGACGACTGAGCCGTCGTCGAGTTCAGTGACGAATGTTTGTTTGCCTTCGGGCGGCGCTTTGTTCTTACTCCGCTTTGGTTCGGCCCAGTTCCAGAACGATCTGCTTTCCGGTTGCAATGACGCGATTGCTGCAAGCGCGCGCCGGACAGCTTCCACTCTTGTTGCGGGGTTCAGCCGGTAGCGCGCCGTCGTCCACACAATGTCGTCGCCGTCGCTGTTGCAGAACTCCGGCAGCTTGGGGTGAAGCGTCCGGCCCAGGGCATCATCAAGCCATAAGCTCGTAAAGATGTGGGCAGCTTGGCGCAGTGTTTCGGTATCCAGTTTTATGCGCGATTTTTTGCCCGCGAGGCGAAGCGCCTCAAGCATTTCCTCACTCAAGTCGTGCGTGAAGGGTAGGCACCCGCCCGTCATCTCGAAACGCGTTTCGATCTCCACGACGCGAACGGCGATCCTGTCCCACTGTTTGAGAGTGTGCGTCCCCGACTTCTCGCTTACGCGCACCGGTTCGCCGCCCCGGATCAGGTCGCGAGCGAGGAACCCCTCGTCGCGCACGATACCGCTGATTTCATAGAGGCTCATCACCGAGGTGCGTAGCGCCGTCATGTACCGTTTGTTGGAAACGCTTTCGTTCCAGCCGCGCCGCTTCAGGTAGTCGTCGACGATATTGCTGCCGTCTTCGCCTTCACGCGTCAGGAAATCCTCGAAGGCGCATCCCCACAGCACGCCGAAGTGGTCACCGATGATGGCGGGGAGTTCCTCAATGGCGATGCCCGCTTCTGCGCATGCTTCGCCCAGATGCAGCGCCAAAGTTTTGTTGAACGGCTCTCGCCATTCTTCGCGCTAGCACCACTTTATCAGTCCGGATAGCGAATGAGCCATGTCGCAGGCTCGCCGCGAACGTGGCGCCGATCAAGTGGGATGGCGTGGTGCTGACATTTTACCCACAGAGACATAGAGCGTCGGCGTCCTCGCCGTCTCGGGGGATCAGAATGCAGACCGGTAAAATCCGGCCCGTAGTCATCAGACCGGCGGCAAAGGCTCGGTGCCCTTGTCCAGCAGCGCCAGGTACTTCGAATAGGCAAACAGCCGGTTGCGCCGTTTGCCGGTGACTTCGTGGACGATCCCGGCTGAAACCATCAGGTCCAGGGCCTTGCCGATGGTTGGGATGGATAGCTTCAGCGTTTTGGCGGCCGACTGAATGGTCACCATCGGGCGGCGTTGCAGGAACTCCTGCACGCGCAGCGCCGATGTGGCGGCGCGCCCGCGATCACGAAGGGCGAGGCGATCGGTCTCGAACAGGATCATAAGCTGCCGTGCCGTATCGGCGGCCTGTTCGGCTGTTTCCGAGACGCCGGTGAGGAAAAATTCGATCCAGGCTTCCCAGCCACCTGCCTGACGGACCTCTTGCAGCAGCCGATAGTAGTCGCTCCGGCGGCTTTTGAAAAACAGGCTGAGATAGAGGATCGGCTCCCGTAGGGCGCCCGCATCGCACAGCAACAGCGGGATCAATAGCCGCCCCAGCCGCCCGTTACCGTCCAAGAAGGGGTGGATGGTCTCGAACTGCACATGGGCAAGGCCGGCCCGCAGCAACGGCGGCATCGTGGGATCGTCGCGGTGCAGAAAAGCTTCGAACGCACTGAGGCAGTCCAAAAGACGGTTTGGCGGCGGCGGCACGAACAGAGCATTGCCGGGCCGGGTGCCGCCGATCCAGTTTTGCGATGTCCGGAATTCTCCGGGCTGTTTACTGGCGCCGCGGCCGCTCCGCAAGAGGACTTCGTGCATCTCGCGGATGAGCCGAAGCGATAGCGGAAAGCCGCCGCGCATGCGGGCGATTCCGTGCTCGATGGCGGCGACATAGTTCGAGACCTCGGTGACGTCGTCGATCGGTATTTGAGGGATTTCATCGTTCTCAAACAGCAACAGGTCGGAGAGGGAGGACTGCGTTCCCTCGATCTGAGACGAAAGCAGGGCCTCTTTACGGACATACATAAAAAGAAATAGCGGCGCGGACGGAAAGACGGTTGTGACGCCGTCGAGCTGGCCGATAGCACCTCTGGCGCGGTCATAGAGGGCCAGGATTGGACGCGTATCCAGGGCCGGAACCGGTGGCAGCGGGGCGGGAACAAACGCACGCACTGTCTCGCGGGCGACGGCGGTTTCGACATATTCGCCGGAGATTCGCACAGATGTTCCCTCTGCGTTCGCCAGAGCCCTTAATAGCATGGCACACTAATAAAGTAAAACGCCATTTCATTTATTAACGTCGAGGCACATGAAAGGCCAGGGCCTTGGCCCGGGGCATCGCCGTCCAGAAGCGCTAATCCGAGCAAGTTTAAACGACAATAGAAATCGGTATGCCAATTTGATTGGCGACCGGTGTGCAGATGTCCACCACGCGAACGATCTGGCGGGCCACTTCGGCCGGATCGGCATCGGCGGGTTCGAGGCTAGCGAGGTCCTTCAGCGCTTGATCGGTGACGCCGGCATAAGGCCCGGTTTCATACGCTGCCGCCCGGGCTTCATCGGGGGGCTTGCCGGAATGGGCGAAGTGGTTTGTGCCCTTGGTGAAAGCACCAAGTACCATGATGGTGGTCGCGATACCCCAGCGTGCGAGTTCGGTGGAATAGGAGACGGCAAGGGCATCCCTCGCGGCCTTGGCGGCAAAATACGGCGGCAGGACCCGAGGCCCGTCCGCACGATGAATGCGGGGGCTGAGGAACGAGCCGCTGGAGGTCGCGAAATCCGACACGTTCTTGCCTCAACGCCACGATACCCTCAGTGGTGTCTCCAAATATCCAGGGAATAGGCGAATTACCGGGGAATTCTCGTCTATAGTAGACGCTCCTGTTGGAAGCTCTCGGAAAGCGCTTGGTTACGTGCCATGATCGGCGACGGGAGAATCAATCTGGAACTTTGGCCTAGCTGGCGTGTGAAATCGCTTGCAATAATGGCTCTGACTCAGATTTGATGCAGTTTGGTCGCTGCATGGCATTGGTTCTGAGGGAATCAATGCCATGCAGCAGCAAGGTTTTCGGCCTTCGACGCTGGTGCCGCGGGGATTTGTGGTGGAGAGCGCGGTTTTCGGCGACACCGGCGTGCTGATCACTGTCCACTATGCTGGCAAAGTCAGCGCGTGTCCGAGATGCGGAAGCATTTCGGAGCGGGTCCACAGCCGATACCATCGCCACCTTCTGGACCTGCCGGTGGCCGGCCGACCGGTAAGGCTGATCGTCGTGGCGCGGCGCTTTCGCTGTGATGGCGTCCTTTGTGGGCAGCGCATCTTCACCGGACGGTTTGACAAGGACGTGCTGGCGCCGTGGGGCCGGCGGACTATCCGGCTCGAGCATATCGTCTATCACCTTGGGCTCGCTCTGGGTGGCCGCCCGGCGGCGAGTTTTGCCAGCAGATTGATGTTGCCGGTGAGCAACGACACCCTCCTGCGTGCTGTTCGGCGACGCGGGAGCCCGCGCTTTGTTCCGCCGACCGTTGTGGGGATCGACGACTGGGCGTGGCGGCGTAACCAGCGCTACGGCACGATCCTGTGTGATCTGGAGCGACGCAAAACAATTGCTTTACTGCCGGATCGCGAGCCGGCGACAGCCCAGGCTTGGCTGTCAGAGCAGCCGCAGATTGCCATCGTTTCGCGGGACCGCGGCGGCGGCTACGCTGTGGCGGCGGCGAAGGCGCTGCCAAATGCGGTCCAGGTCGCCGACCGCTGGCATTTGATGGAGAACGCTAGCCACGCCTTCCTCGATGCGATGCGCAAATCCATGCGCCAGGTCCGTGCCGCCATCGGCGCGGCAACAATCAATCCCAAGCTGCTCTCTTCGGCTGAGCGCCTCCAATACGAAGGGTACCTGCGGCGGGAAGAGACCAACGACGCCATCCTCGGATTGGCCAAGAATGGAGCCAATATCAAAGAGATCGTCCGTCGCACCGGATACAGCCGTGGACTGGTCCGCAAGGTGTTGCGTGGTCAACGCTCCGACATCTTCCGCGTCAGGGAGAGTTCTCTCGAGATCTATCTGCAATGGCTGGATGAGCAGTGGGCCGCAGGCCAGCACAACGGGTCAGAGCTATGGCGGCGCCTCAGACAGCACGGGTTCCGTGGCTCCCTTCGGGTCGTCAGCGAATGGGCGACGCGCCGGCGGAAAGCCGAAAAACCGATGGCAACAGTCTCAGCCGGGCACCCTCGGCGCGGACCGTCGCACGGCTCATGACCTTCGGGCGCGACAACCTCACCAAATCCGAGACGATCACGGTCGCGGCAATTGAGGGCGGCGTGCCGCTACTCGTAGAGGCGCGGGAAATCATCGCCGCCTTCCAGGCCATGATCCGCAAGAAGTCTCTGGCCGATCTCGAACCCTGGCTGGAGCGCGCCCGGTCAAGCTTGGTCGCCTCGTTCGCCAACGGCGTCGTTAAGGATCAGGGCGCCGTCAGCGCCGCCATCACTTCACACTGGTCCAACGGACAGACGGAAGGCCAGATCACCAAGCTCAAGCTCGTAAAGCGACAGATGTACGGCCGTGGCAAGCTCGATCTTCTCCAAGCCCGCGTCATCGGTGCTGCTTGAAACGAGCATCATCAAATGTGCGTCAGAGCCATTATTGCAAGCGATACCGGGGTCACGTTTGGATGCAATTTGACAGCTCAGGTCGTCCCCACCGTTTTCAGTTCTTAGTTCTGCCAAATCGGGCGGCGCTGATCGCAGAGCGTATTGAAAGATATTTGACTGACTAAACACTCTTCTATATGGTTTGGAGCAATGGGAAGTTTTGGCATGGCAAGACCTAGAAGCGAGGAAAGGCGAAACGCGATTATGGCAGCGGCTACTCGTGTGATTGCCTTTCACGGGCTCGGCGCGCCGACGTCGCTGATCGCGAAGGAGGCTGGCGTCTCCAACGGCTCGCTGTTCACCTACTTCGAAACCAAGGCGGACTTGCTCAATGAACTTTACGTTGAGCTGAAAACGGAGATGGCCTCCGCCGCGTTGGACGGGGTTCCGACCGACAAGGATATCCGTCACCAGATGGCCAGCATGTGGTCCGGCTGGCTTCGCTGGGCGACAGCTGACCAGGACAAGCGCCGAACGCTCGCGCAGCTCGCCGTTTCAGACGAGATAACGGCAAAGAGTAGAGAAATCGGCCGCCGAGCCATGGCCGGTGCCGCCAAGATTCTTGAGCGGAGTCGCGAAAATGGCCCGATGAGCGCCGCACCGCTTGGGCTCGTCGCAGGCTTGATGAATGGCGTGGCGGACGCAACGGTCGAATTCATCCTTCAGGACCCCGCGAATGCCGACTCGCACAACCGCGCGGGCTTCGAAGCGCTGTGGCGCATGATCGTCTAAAATTTTGCGCATTAATGACTGACTAATCAGACATTGGAGGTATCGTGGCTTCGTCCAACACTTACATCGTTACAGGACCTACCTCGGGCATAGGGTTCTGCGCGGCGATCGATCTCTCCGAGCACGCATTGGTGATCCTCGTCGGCCGAGATCGCGGCAAGCTCGAAGGGGTGCAAACACAAATCGAGCGCAGAGGACGGCAGGCTTTGTCGGTCGTCTGCGATCTTTCCGATCCGGCGAGTGTTCGTCGCGCCACGCAGGAGATCATCGCTCTCGACCTGCCGATTACGGGTCTGCTCAACAACGCTGGCGTCATGCTCACCAAGGCGAGCCAAAACGCATTGGGTTGGGACATGACTTTCGCGACCAATCATCTTGGTCCGTTCGCGTTCACGGAGGCGCTTGTGCCCTATCTTCCGGATGGGGCGAACGTTGTCTTTGTCGCTTCAGGAGTCGAGGACCCGGAGCGGCCGACTGTCAAAGTCATGGGGCTGCGCGGCGGCCGCTATATCTCGGCAGAGGCCAGCGCACGCGGCGAATGGCAACAGCCTGGATCCAAAATCCCAGGCATGGATGCTTACGCGACCTCCAAGCAATGTAACCTTGCTGCCGCGCTGGCCCTTTCCAGAGCGTTGCCGAGGCTGCGCATCAACGCCGTCGAGCCGGGCATCAATCCGGCAACAGGACTTGGCGGTGCAAATGGTCTCCTCCGCTTTGTGTTTGGCCAAATCATCACCCGGCTGCCGCCCTTCAACCGATATAGAAGTACGCCCGAGCGCGCGGCGCGTGTCATCACGCAGATCGTGATCGATACATCGATTGGGACCGGCACATATTACGACCACAACGGTCAGACGATGAGGGGCTCGTCGCTCGTGCATGACCATGCGTTTCAGGATCGCGTGGTGGCGGAGACACGCGCGTTTCTTTCCAGCGCCACCGCGTGAGGCACGACTACGAGAAAAGAGAAAGTAGCCTTAGCGTAGGATTTTGGGAAGTTCCTGCGATGCCGCCCTCATGTGAGTTTAGAAATCAAAACAGGGCCGTCAGGTCGCGCCGCCCGTCAATCACACGCACGATTTCAACGACATCAACTGGCGCGTCGTCCGTATTGGAGTGCGTCTCATAAAGAATAAGGTATGGCCTTTCGATCAGCACACGGGTTGTTGGCAGGATTTCCGGGCGGCGCGGGCCAAGCCTCGGGTGATCCGCGAGCAATGCAGCCTGAACCTCGATGAGATTTACAAACCGCTCGGCGGCGCTGGGATTGTCGAGGCCTATGGTCAGATAGATGTCCAGAAGGTCTTCTCGGGCCTGTGGGGACCAGAGAACCTTAGCTTTCATTTTTCGCGGCCCCGGCAACTTGTTTCAGCCGTCGCTTACCTTCGGCCCGCAGTTCGTCAAAAGAAAGCGGCGACGCCGGACCGCTGGCTTTGCCCACGTTCCAAGCATCGCGCAAATGCCGAAGCTCTTCCTGCCGCATTCCGCGTTTGAATTGCCAATCCCGAAGAGCCTCCCGGACGATCTCGCTCGTGGTGGCGTACTCGCCGGTTTCCACCGCGGCCTTGAGGGAGGAAATTTGTTCGCCAGTCAGGGCAACACTGATTTTTTGAATCTCGGGCATGATGCCTCCAGGGGTCAAGAAGTAGCAAATCTTACTACCTCGTGACTGAGGCGCCAACCCCAAAAGTCCCTCTTCCGCTATCTCAACAACGGCGGCACGCTGGAGAAAACGCCGGGCTGCAAGATTGGCCAAGTCCAGTAGTGGGTTTCCGGCAGGAAACGACCAGCTCTATGCTCGTGCGCTAACGATCCATGTTGTCGCGCGAAGGGCGACGTGTCCGGCGTTTCCCCTGGCAGCCAAAGCAACTCGCACGCGCGGTTCGGCCTCCAGGCGCAGACTGAGATTTTCGCGCAATATCCGTCCAAGCGGGCCAACCTTGAGCAGCACGCGTGCCATGGCGATCCAGATCGCCGCTGGTGACTTCCTGGTCGTCTGGCTGGATGGCGACATAAACCCCGCGCCCTTCAGCGTAGCGGCCGTCGCGCCGTCTATATCGGCCACACGGCGGAAATTCACGTTGAGTACTTTCCTCAATAAACTGAACTCGCCACCATGCACGGCCATCTCGCGTTAGGTGCTCCGATCTCAACGGTAAACTTGTATAGTTGAGTTGTCGTATGTCGCAACGCTAATCAGGTTTCTTGAAATTCCCGACGATCACCTTGCCCCTATCGGCAATGTCATCGAGATAATTCGCCCAGACTTGCATCATCTTGCGGCGATCATCGAGGTATTTGGTCCGGTCATAGGCCGCGTCTACCTTGTTGCGCGGCGCATGCGCGAGTTGGCGATCTACGACTTCATGAGGATACTTCAGCTTTTCCTTGATTGTTGTCATCGCCAGGGCGCGAAAGCCGTGGCCGGTCATCCGGCCCTTGTAGCCGAGGCGCTCCAGCGCTTTCAGGATCGTGTTGTTGCTCATGTGACGGCGCGGTTTGGTCGGGCTGGCAAACACCCATTGATACTTTGCGTTCATCGCTTGGAGTTCGCGAAGGATTGCTAGCGACTGCCTCGATAATGGAACAATGTGGGGTTTGCGCATTTTCATGCGCTCCGCGGGGATCGACCATTCTGCCTCTTCGAAATTGAATTCGTCCCAGGTGGCGTTGATGAGCTCTCCGGTTCGTACGAAGGTGAGCAGCATCAGCCGGATCGCAAGCCGTGTGAGGATATAAAGCCGGGCATCATTCCGGCCGAGCGCGTGCAGGAACTCCGGCAGGTCTTCCGGCTCAAGCGCCGCGAAGTGGCCATGCCGTACCGGCTTGAGTGCGCCCTTCAGGTCGGCGGTCGGGTTGCGTTCGGCCCGGCCCGTCACCACGGCGTAGCGAAATATCTGCCCGCTATAATGTCCCGCACGGCGCGCCATTTCGCCCGCGCGACG
>JAATGK010000031.1 GCA_015654715.1 Alphaproteobacteria bacterium | reverse complement strand
GAAAATCCGCGCGGCGTGGAACGCGGCATCACCGCCGCGAACCTCGACGGCAAGCCCCTGCCGCAAAGCCCGCTACACATCCCGCTGACAGACGACGGCAAAGTTCACAAGGTCAGTGTGGTGCTGGGATAGAGCGGCAGGCGACAGGACAAAGCCAAAGGCGGAGCGTGATGCCAAAACAGGCAACTAACTTACTGACGCTTATGGGATAAATTGTCGGCTTGTGGAGCTTGTGCTGAGCCAAAACAAAACAGCGCGCGGCACATCACAGACTTCCGGCTGTGAATAATTTCAACCGCGAGAGCGGCCGATATCTCTCGCCTTGTTGCACATGCAACTTGACTGAATACCTTTCGCAAATGGAGGGCGGAGATGGAGCTCCTGAAAGCGGATGTGTTGGCCATACGCATAGGCTTCCCAAGATTTGAGGGTGCACCGGACGGTGCTGTGTAATTCGGCGGCGTCATCTCGTGGGAAAAACGACGTGCCGAAGTTGGGCCCCGCCCTGTGCGCATAGGGGATCGAGCTTCGTGATTTCGGCTTGCTCGTACTTTGCGCGCGCCGATGGCCGAGGGATCACTACGCCAGCCACCCGGGTCAAAAGGAAGACGGCACCAGATTCGTTGGAACCTGACGCCGTCTGATGAAGGCCATAACAGAGATTATTTTCGCGCGAAGTACTCGATGAAGGCACGCGAGACGCCGGCTGGCGACTTGCCAATGCCCCAGCGGACCACGGTTTTCTTGTCGGGCAGGAAGGTCCAGAGTTCTCCTACGATCACGTCGCCGTCCTTCAGTTCCAGAATCTGGTACTGGTTCGAGCCAAGCGGCTTGACGGAGACTTGGTTGAACCGCGGCTGGCCAGCGACGGGCGCGATGGTCCCATCCAACGGCGCCGTCCAACTCAAATGCTGGACGGCATTCTTGTCGGTATCGTTGGCGGAACTATAGACGAGCTTGTTGTCTTCAAACTTCAGATCGATGGTCAAGCTGAAGCCTTTCGGGAAGGCGCCGTCGCTCCAGCTCGAACGCTCCGCGAGCGAGTGCCAGGAGCCCGAATAATTGGATTGGGCCGCTGCCGCGCTTGCGAACATCAGTAACGCGAGGCCCGCAGTGATGATCTTGGACATAGTCATACCTTAACTCCAGTTTTTCCGTTCACAGGCTGATGCTCAAGCGGCCGTAATAGTAGCCGCCAGTGAAGCCGAATGGGGACGGCGGGCTGCTGCCGTATTGTTGCGAGCCGAGCGACGTATTCAAGATGCCGTTCTCGCTGGGATAGACGTTCAGCAGATTGTCGGCGCCGATCGCGATGTTGAAGGTATCCGTCGCTTGCCAGGAAAATTCGGCATCGATGATCCACTTCGCATTGAACGCCCGGTCCGACGCGGCCGCATTCTGACGGATGACATAGCTGCCATAGCGGACGGCACGCGTGGTGAGGGTGAAATCGGACCACGTCCAGCTATCGCCGAGCGACACCTTCGTCTTCGGCAGCAGCGTCGTGAGGTTGCCCTGCGACAGACGGTCGAAGATCACGTAATTCGCCCCCAGCGAACTGAGTTGCGAGGGATTGGGAATAATGTGCGTGATCGTGTTGACGTTGTAATTGAAGCCGGCGTTGAGGGTGGTATGGCCAAAGGCGCCGAGGTCGAGCCCGTAGGTCGCCACCGCATCCAGCCCTTGCGTCCGGGTATTGATGGCGTTGGTAAAATACGTTGCGCTGATATTGGAGGGCAGACCGTTCTTCACCAGGATATTGCTGACGGCGGTGCCGGTCAGCGTGCCGGTAGGCTCGATGCGCTTGTAGACGTCGATGGAATAGGCGTCCACGGTCAGGATAAAGTCATTGAGCGGCGTGAGGACAACACCGGCACTGTAGTTCAGCGAGGTTTCCGGCTGCAGCGGCGTGGCGCCGAGCGCGATGGCCGAGGGCGAATTCACCGGCAAGGCCTTGATGTTCAGCAAGGTCATGACGCCGCCGATGAGTTGAAACTGACCCGTCGTCGTCGCCCATATTTCCTGTGCCAAGGCGGGGGCGCGGAAGCCAGTGTTGATGTCGCTGCGCAGCGACAGCCACGGCGATACCGCATAGCGAACATTGAATTTTCCAATCGCCGTGTCGCCGCTGGCGTCATCGTAATGTTCGAAGCGGCCCGCCGTGGAAATGGTCAAATTCGGCGTCGGATCGTAGGTGAGATCGATGTAGGCCGCCAAGTTATTCCGCGCGGCGTGTCCCGCATCCGCGGTGCTGATGCCGGTGGCACCTTGTACGCCAGGTGCTGGGCGCGAACCGGCGTTGGGCTGACCGGCCGGAATAACGTAGGTTCCCGCAGCCGAAGCGGCGATATCCCCATCCCGGATGGCATAGGTTTCCAAGCGATGCTGCAAACCGGCCGAGATGTGGAGCGAACCGGCGAGCTCGATGTTCCGGGTGATGTCGAGTGAATTCACCCATTCCGAGGTCGAAAGGCGGCCAAGATAGAATGAGGTTGGGCCCGTCGGACCTAGTGACGCGTTAAGGCTGTGGTCCGCCGTCAGACGCGCTTGGTTCGTGCCATAGCTGGAGCTGAGATCCCAATCCCAACCGTCGACGGTCCCGCGCGCCCCGACGATGCCTTCATAGTCGACTTCGTTGATGACTTCCCGTGGCCGGAAGCCATTGGGATAGACTTCCGGAAGCGACACAACGTTGTTCGGCGCCCGGAAAGTCGAGTTTAGATCGGAGATGCGTTTGGCCACCGTGCCGTCGGAGTAAAATTCAATGTCGCCCGCATGGTACTCGGCGTTGTAGCCGAAAATAACGCTGCGCTGTGGCATGGTGCCGTAATTCGTGGTGACGAGGCGATCGATCGTGGCTTCGCGCGGGTCGGGATGGCCGCCGACGGGGTTGTAGAGGGCGATCGACGACGAGATGGGAATAGCCCGGTTCGCTGCCGCCTGATCCTTGGCGCTGAGCGAAACATTGACAAAGCCCGCACCGCCGAGATCAAAGCCTGCATGCCCCAATAGCGAATAGCGCTGGCCATCGTCACGATCGTCGTTCTGGCCGGCGGAAGCGCTGGCGGAGACGCCTTTGCTATCGCTTTTCAAGATGATGTTGATGACGCCGGCAATGGCATCCGAGCCGTACTGTGCGGCGGCGCCGTCGCGCAATACTTCGATATGATCGATGGCCGAAGCCGGAATCAGATCGAGGTCGACCGGCACCGATCCGTTGTAAAGCGACGATACGGCGTTGATCAGAGACGTCGCGTGCCGGCGCTTGCCGTTGACCAGGATCAAGGTCTGGTCAGGATTAAGGCCGCGAAGGCCGCCGGTGTGAATGACCGTCGCCGTCGAGCCGCCTGCCCGATCCGGCTCGTTGAATGAGGGCACCAGCGTGTTGAGGGCTGAAAGAACGCTGGTGTCGCCCGTTTGGGTGATGTCGGCGCCTGCCAGAACGTCAATCGGCGTCGGGCTGTTGGTGACGGTTCGCTCTAGGCCGCGCGTTCCCGTGACAACAACCGCTTCCGATACCGTCTGAGCCTCGGTTGCGGCACTGGCAGCAGAAAACGACGAGAAACCGGCAAACGCTGTGGAAAGAAGGACCGCGCGAAAACCAAAACGTGTTGAGTTCATTTTCTTCCTCAATTTAGGCAACAGAAATCCTATCGCTGCCAAAGGGGCGCTGGCCGCCCTGGGCACGAAGGCGTAATTCCGGGAATAATTTCAGATAGGCGGGCTCGATTTTTCAGCAATCAACAGTGAGAGCCCCTCCTATTGCGACGGCTGCCGGGAAAACTCGGCGAGCACGCTTGCTGCTAATGGCGACCTTCTAACCTGAGTGCAGTTCGGGAACGGACTTCACGCGGCACAGCCTTTCTTGCATTTTTCAAGCACCAAATGGATTGCACACCAGTCGCGAAGTCAATACTCTATCGATTGTATCGAGTATATCGTCTTAATGTTTTGATGCTCGGTGATGCACGAACGACACGGATCCGTTTCGCGAACGTCGGGAAATAAAAAAGTTTGGATCGAACAACCACATTGCAGAATATAATCGCGACACAACCGGTATTACGCGGTCACCCTCACAACGATGCAATTTGCAGTACGGATGCAGTCATGCTGCACCGGCATAAACGGGAGATAACGTCTCATGTTTCGTCGCCTATGCGTGTCTTTGGCGTTTCTTGTTGTTTTATCAACGCAGGGTCGTAGCGAAACTGCTGCGCCTTTGTCGCCGGCTGCGGCTCAGTGGTGGGCGGACATTACGGCCCTGGCAGACGACGCCAACGAAGGCCGTATGACGGGATCGGACGGATACCGCCGGGCCGCCGATTACGTCCTCAAGCGGTTTCAGCAGGAGGGACTGACGCCGGCCGGAGCCAACGGGTTTTTGCAGCCCGTTCGTTTCGAACAGCAGACCGTCGATCAGGCCGCCTCCACAGTCCAGTTGATCGCGCCAAACGGGACCAGTGATACACTCCATTCGGGTGAGGACATCATCATCTCCGCTGCCGGCGGGCCGCGACCCGCCACGCTTGACGCGCCGCTCGTTTTCATCGGCTACGGTCTGCATCTGCCAGGACAAGGACATGATGATTTCTCCGGACAAGACCTGAAAGGCAAGATCGTCGTCGTTCTGTCCGGCGGCCCGGCGGATATTTCCGGCCCGGTCAAATCCAACGCCCGTTTCTTGCGGCTCCAACAACTGAGCAAGCTCGGCGCCAAGGGCGTCATCACCCTGACGACCCAGGGCCAGATCGAGATTCCTTGGGCGCGACAGAAGCTGATCGCCCATCAGCCCGGTATGTATTTGGCAGACGCCAAGTTGCGCGACATCGCCGAAGGTTTCTTCTTAGCGAGCGTAGACCCGCAACAAGCCGAGTGTCTGTTCGCCGGCTCCGGCCACAGCTTTGCCGAGCTTGCGGCGCTTGCCGACGCCTCCCAGCCGCTGCCGCACTTCGTCTTGCCGTCGCGCCTTAAAGCGACCGTTGCCAGCGAGCACCAAGAGATCATCTCACCGAACCTGGTCGCCAAACTCGAGGGCAGCGATCCGAAACTGGCAAAAGAATATGTGGCCGTTTCGGCGCATCTCGATCACCTGGGCATCGGCGATCCGATCAAAGGCGACCGCATCTACAACGGGGCCATGGACGATGCTTCCGGCGTGGCAACAGTGCTGGATATCGCGCATATCCTGAAATCCGGACCACGGCCGTGCCGTTCCGTGCTTTTCGTCATCTTCACGGCAGAGGAAAAAGGCCTGCTTGGCTCACGCTATTTTTCACTCCGGCCAACCGTGCCGAAAAATGCCATCGTCACCGATTTCAATTTCGACATGGCCCTGCCGTTGTGGACGCTGAAGAGCATCTAT
>JAATGK010000086.1 GCA_015654715.1 Alphaproteobacteria bacterium | reverse complement strand
TGGCGGCGAATATCAAATAAGCAGCGTTGAATGCGTTTCAGCGCCCGTCATCGCTCCAGTGCGGCTGGTTGGTGGCGAGCTTGATCACCCCGAACGAGGCACCGACGTTGATAAGCTCGGGATTGGAACCATCGCGCGGCTCGGTCAGGATGTAATGCGGATTGCCGTCGAAGTCGCGCACGCTGAGGCGGCCGTCCCACACAATCGACATATCGATGGCGCGGCCAACGATGTGCCGGCTGCTCAGCGACGGCAGGAACTGCAGTTCGAACGCTTCGACCATCGCCGCCGCCCGCGCCGCTTTACCATCGCCGCCGTGTGTCCAATCGACCGGCACACCTTCCATCGGCGGCACCGCGGCCGGCGCCTGAGACAGATGGGCGATCATCCAGCACCAGTGCATCAGATAAGCGCGCTCGGGCGGACGCAACGTCGCCTGCACCTCGACATGAGCGCCGCCCTGCTGCAGCACCGACACGAATGCCCAGACACGGCTCCGCCACGCCGGATCGAGATCATCGATCAGACGGCTGCCGGGAAACCGCATACACCACTGCGGACCACTGAATTCAGGCATCAGAATGCCTCGCGGTAGAGCCGGTATAAGATAGAACGATTCTGGCTTCAGTCAGCGCTATTGTTTGATCGATAAACATACAATTTTCCGAACCATGCTAACGCTTAGCTTTCGCAACATGGCGGCAGGGGATCAATGCCGCTTCCCGCCCGCTGACATGCTCGGGCTCGCCGCAGACAGAAACGACACCAGCAACGTCCGGCTCCAGCGCATTTGCGCGAGCTGACGGTCGAGCAGCGACAGGCGCTCCCGCACGCGTTCCCGCAGCGCCCGGCACGGCGCACCCCCCGGCGCCCCCGGCAAGGCACAGGGCAGCAAGCCGCGAATGGCCGCCAAGGAAAGCCCGGCCGCGTTGAGCAGCACGATCCGCTGCACCGTCGCCACGTCGACGTTTGTGTAGATGCGATAACCGGCAGCGGTCCGCGCCGGGCGGAGCAAGGCTTGGCGCTCGTAATAACGTAGCATGCGGACGCTAACGCCGGTGCGGCGCGAAAGCTCACCAATCAACATTGCGGCTTGACCCTGACACTACTGTCAGGGTGTAGCACAGCCCGGCAGGCACAGAAAGGCACGCCATGTTGAAACTGATTTCCTTCGTTCACCGCGTTCCGAGTCTTACGCGCGCGGATTTTGTCGCCCATTGGCAGCATCACGGCGCGTTGGTGTGCCGGTTTGCACCGGTGCTGGGGATCCGCCGCTATGCTCAAAATGTGCCGCTGGAAGATGCGGCGGCGCAGGAGGCGCTGCGTGCCGGGCGCGGCTTGGCCGCGATCGATTGCGACGGCTCGGCCTCGCTGTGGTGGGACGACATGGCGAGCCATCTGGCGGTGCGCAAAACGCCGGAAGGGGCTGAGGCGCTAAACCGGCTGATCGAAGACGAAAGGACGTTCGTCGATATTGCGAGGTCGCAGTTCTGGTATGCGGAAGAGACGATGGTATTGTCGGAGGAAAACGTCTGACCAAAGTTAAGCGAAGTTTTGATTCACGCGGAGACGCGGAGCGGACTGTATTTCTTGGAAAACGACGGTGCCGTTCAAGAGACGCGTCTTTCCTCCCCTGCGGCGCCGAGGATCGGGAGCCGCACAACGGAGGGATAGCGGGGGAGGAAAGAGTCAGGCAGCGGCAGCCCCCCACCCGAACGTCTCCGCTACGCTACGCCGTTCGACCTCCCCGCGAGGGGGAGGTTAAAGAATCACAGCGGCTCGTTCCCGTGTTTTTTCCACACCGGCTCGACTTGTTTGTTGCGCAGCATCCGCAGCGCGCCGGCGATGCGCTTCCTCGTGTTGTGCGGGCGGATCACTTCGTCGACCCAGCCGCGGGAGGCCGCGACGAAGGGGTTTAAAAACTTGTCTTCATATTCCTTGGTGCGGGCGGCGATGGCGGCGGGGTCTTTGTCGGCGCGGAAGATGATTTCCACGGCGCCCTTGGCCCCCATCACAGCGATCTCGGCCCAGGGCCAAGCATAGGTGACGTCGCCGCGCAGATGCTTTGACGCCATCACCAGATAGGCACCGCCGTAAGCTTTGCGGGTGATGACCGTGACCTTCGGCACCGTTGCTTCCGTATACGCATAAAGCAGCTTGGCGCCGTGCTTGATGATGCCGCCGTGCTCTTGCGCGGTGCCGGGCAAAAAACCGGGGACATCGACAAAGGTCACAATCGGAATGTTGAAGCAATCGCAGAAACGCACGAAGCGCGCGGCTTTGCGGGAGGCATCACTGTCGAGCACGCCCGCCAAAACCAGCGGTTGGTTGGCGACGAAGCCGACCGTGGTGCCTTCCACCCGGCCGAAACCGGTGATGATGTTGGCGGCGAATTTTTCGCCGATCTCGAAGAACTCGCCCTCATCGGCGATTTTCAGGATCAGCTCTTTCATATCGTAAGGCTTGTTGGGAGTTTCCGGCACCAAGGTATCAAGCGACGGCTCAACGCGGTCGTGCACATCCTCGGTGGGAAAATGCGGCGGCTTCTCGCGATTGTTCAGCGGCAGGAAATCGTAAAGGCGGCGAATTTCTTCGAGCGCCACGATGTCGTTCTCGTAGGCGCCATCGGCGACCGAGGTTTTGGTGGTGTGGACCTTGGCGCCGCCGAGCGATTCCGCGGTGACCTCTTCATGGGTGACGGTGCGGGTGACGTCCGGGCCGGTGATGAACATGTAGCTCGAGCCCTGGACCATGAAAATGAAATCGGTCAGCGCCGGGGAATAGACGTCGCCGCCGGCGCACGGGCCCATGATCACCGAAATCTGCGGGATGACGCCGGAGGCGATGACGTTGCGCTTGAAGATTTCGCCGAAGCCCGCGAGCGACGCGACGCCTTCCTGAATGCGAGCGCCGCCGGCATCGTAAAGCCCGATGATCGGCGCCTGGTTCTGCAACGCCATGTCTTGCAGCTTGCAGATTTTTTGCGCGTGGGCTTCCGACAGCGAGCCGCCGAAAACGGTGAAGTCTTTGGCGAAGACATAAACCATGCGGCCGTTGATGGTGCCCCAGCCGGTGACAACGCCGTCGCCCGGGATGCGCGTTTTAGCGGAATCGAAATCGTGACCCTGATGTTCGACGAACATGCCGAACTCTTCGAACGAGCCGGGATCGACCAGAAGTTCGATGCGCTCGCGCGCCGTCAGCTTGCCCTTTTTGTGCTGGGCGTCGATTTTGGCTTCGCCGCCGCCGAGCCGGGCCCGCTTACGGCGCGCTTCAAGTTCCTGGATGACGTGCTTCATGGGCGAGTCTCCGCGGGCGAACCGAGGAATGGTAGAGCTTTTCGCGGGCGACTGTCATCGGAAGACTGTCATCCCCGACCGAGCGCTCTGAGCTTAACGAAGAGCGAGAGGGGAAGGGGACCCAGGACGAGACACTTGCACACCGGACCAAGCACAGCGGTGCCTCATCCCGATCATCACAGATGCGGTCCAACCTGGGTCCCCTTCCCCTCCCCGCCTTCGCACTACGTGCTACGCCGGGTCGGCCGGGGATGACAGTTTGAGGAATCGCTCCACCGCTTTCAGCTCGGCCAGAAGGGCGGCGGCGCGTTCGGCGGCTTCTTGGTCTTCGCCCCAGCGTTCGGCCTGGAAGCGCTCGTCAAGCTGGCTGAGGGCAAAGGCGGCTTCGGCGTCGAGACGGCCTTCAGCCAGCGCCAGAGTCAACACCAGCGAACCAAGGATCGGCACAGCGGAGGCGAGCGCCGTGAGCTGGAACGGATCATAGGCCGCCACCGCCTGGCGCAGCACGGCCACGGCTTCTTCCGGCTGGTCAAAATGCACCGGTCCGCTGCGGGTCTGCAGATGCGCTCCATAGCATTCCGCCGCCCACGCGAGCAGCGGGTCCCACTCCCCCGACTGGCGCGCCACCAGGGCCGCCGGGTGATCGGCGCGATAGCACAAAAGATCGTTGACGAAGGACATCACCTGCCCGGCCACCGCATCCTGCAGCGGCGCGACGCGATCAAGCGCGGTGTTGGCGAGCTTGGTCAGCACCATGTACTGAGGGGCGATGTCGTCACCCTGCCCGCGCCATTCGTCGGCCACCGCTTCGGCCAGCGCGAGCGTCGGCAGGGTGAGCGCAGCCTTCATCGGCGTCTTCACCGGGCGGCCGTCGAGCAAGATGGAATACCCCTCACCCGCCGCGCTTCGCGCGCCGACCTCTCCCACAAGGGGAGAGGTGAATGAGACCGTCACCTCTTTATAAAAACGCTTCATGACTTGCGCGGCCGCATTTTACCGACCGATTTCTTTTTGGGAGCGACCTTTTTTGTGCCGGGCTTTTTGGCGCCCAGCTTCTTGTCACCAAACGCGGGCTTCTTGGCCTCGGGCTTTTTTGCGGGCTTGAAAGAGAACATTTTCGGCTCGGCATCGGGATCGAAACCGAGGGCCTCGAAGCTTTCACGCATGTGCGGCGGCAACGGCGCGGTCACCTGCAAGCGGCCGCCGTCGGGATGGGCGATGTCGATGCAGCGGGCGTGCATATGCAGCTTGTCGGCAATGACGCCAGTGCCCTTGGCCGCATCGCCGCCGTATTTGAAATCACCAACGATCGGCGTGCCGAGAAACGCGAGATGAACGCGAATCTGATGGGTGCGGCCGGTAACCGGCTTAGCCGCGACGAAAGCAAATTCCTCCCCCGCCTCGCCCAGCACCATGTAGTCGGTGATGGCGTGCTTGGATTCGTCGGTAGCTCGGACTGCCATTTTTTCGTCACGGCCGTGCGGACCAAAGCCGCCTTCTTTCAACAGCGCCGCCTTGGTGGTGCCTTTTTTCTTCGACGGAGCGCCTTTGGTCAG
>JAATGK010000305.1 GCA_015654715.1 Alphaproteobacteria bacterium | reverse complement strand
TTGAATGGGCGCCACACCAAGCTGAAGCACATTGCACGCGTGGGACTTCACATTGAGGACAGCCGCATCGCCATCGCCGATCTGCATATCTTTCGGCTGTGGCAACTCGATGACCAGCCGGCGCTGCTGATCGGCATGAATTGGCTGCGGCGCTTCAGCCGCGTTTCGATCGATTACGGGCGCAAGGAATTGCGCTTCGATCTTTCCGAACAAATCCGCCAGGAAGATCCGCCCCTCTGCACACCGGGCGACGACTGCCGCTACCGGCTTGGTTCGCCGGACACGATGCCGCGTCCGTCGGTGGCGACGTAAACCCGCCCGAACACGTTCTTGTCGGCAGCGACGCGACGAAAGGCGCGACTATATTGGTGGGCGCCGTCGTTAACGCGCTGCCACGATTGGCCGTTGTCGAGCGAGCGGAAGATCGCGGTGGTGTCGCCGCCGCTGCCGATCGCGAACAGCGTCATGTCTTTGGCCTGCGGCGCGGCTTTACCGAAGTCCATGTCGTGGACCAGGATGCCGCTGCCCACGGCCGCGAAATGCTTGCCGCCGTCGGTCGAGTGATAAAGGGCATGCGCGCCGATGAACCACAGATCGCCCTTTTTGTTCGGCGTCGCCAGCAGCGGGTTGATATCCTCGCGCCGCACCGGTTCGCCGGCGCTGATCCCATCCGGCAGGCCAGCCGTTTTTTCCGCGGTGAAGGTGAGGGCACCGTCGGTCGAGACCAACAGCGTGCCGCTGGTGTAATCGAGGGCATAGAAACGCGTGGCATCGGCGCGGTCGGCGACAATCCAGCCGTGATGAGCGGGCAGGCCGCTCGCCTTCACCCAGGTCTTGCCGCGATCGGCGGTGACCACCGGCTCCGGTGTCATCACCACAAAGCGCTGGCCGTCGGCCGACACGATGATATTCGCGTCGATATAGGGATCGCCATAATTATAGGCTGCCGTGTCCGGCGGGATCTCGATGTAGCCCGCCGGCAGCGGCGCTTTCAGCGGCGCCCAGGTTTTGCCGAAATCGATCGAATAGGCGAGCGTAGAGCCGACCGGTTTGGCGTGCTTGGACGGCGTGCCGCTGCGTACGATCACGTTCGGCGCCTTTTCGGCGTAATCGATTGTGTTGGTATTGGTGAAGATCGGGTTCGACGTGATCGGCATCGATTTCGTCAAGTCGGTATGGACGAAGCCGCCGATGTCGCCGAATCCCGAGATCAGCGGCGCGCCTTTGGCCGGGCTGCTGAGGGTAATGACGGCGGTCTGTTCGACGCCGTCGACCCACGGTGTCCACAAGATCGGTTTGCCGGTATCGGCATTGGTCAGTTGATGGCTGCTATAGACCGTCGCGCCGGTGGTGTAGCCGATGTGATTTGCATCGAACGGATCGATGGCCAGGCCGGTGATCCACCAGCCGAACTCGGCCTCTTTCTCGCCCCAATAAAGAAATGGCACCGAAGCGACATCGCGACGCGACAGTTTGCGAAGGTCTTGCCAATGCGCGCCGCCGTCCGTCGTGCGATAGATGGTGTCGGGACCGTTGTTGCCGCCGATCGTCGCCACCCCCAGGGTGCCGTCATGCTGGCGGTCGAGGCTGAGGCCCATGTACCCGCCTTTGTCCGGCGAGATGTTGGTCCAGGTGCCGGTCTTGGTGTCGAGCTTGTAGACCGCACCGTCGCTCACCGCCCACGGGCCCATGCTGTTGGCATAGGTGATGGTGAGCACGCCCCGCTTGTCGATTTCAGCCTCGCCGGGAAGAAAACTTGCCGGCGGTTCGCCTGGCACCGGGGCCCAGGTTTTGCCGGCATCGTCGGAGCGATAGAGATGATGCTCGCCGGGATCGGCGACGCCGACGAAGATCGTTTTGGCGGGCGCGCCTTTGCTGCCTGTCGTCGGATCGAACACGACAAAACTCAAACCGCCATAGGGGCGGGCGTGTTCGTCGGGGACGCCAAGGCCGGGCAGCGGGAAACTCGCCAGCTTCGCCCAGGTCGCGCCTTTGTCCGTCGACCGCTGTAGCCCGTCGTAACGCGAGCCGAAATAGAGCGTGGAGGTGTTGCCGGGGTCGACCGCTAGGCGTTCGCCGAGATCGCGGCCTTCCTCATTGCCGCCCATGCGGAACGCCACCGGGATCACCTCCCAATGATCGCCGCGATCGCTCGAGCGCAGGATTGCCGCGGGCCAGGCGCGATAAGCCCCGGCGGCCGCATAGACCACATTGGGATCGACCGGATCGAGGGCGATGCTCTCGATACCGCGATAGTTCGGCTCGGGATTGCCGTCTTGCGCCGCGACCCAGACCTTGGTGTGATCATCCCAGCGATAAATGCCGCCCATGTCGGTGCGCAAGTACGCGAGACCCTTTTCGACGGGTGAGAAGAGCAACCGCGGGATATAGCCGCCGCCGCCCACCTTCACATTCTGCCAGACATAATGGGTGGCGACATCATCCACCGCCGCCGCCGGGGCGGTGAGCGCGATGACCGCCGCCGCCAGCGCAATGCCGAAACCTGCGCGCATCGATCCAGACATTTTACCTCTCCGGGCGGGCGCTTTCTTCGCGGCGCATAAGCCATAAAATCAGCGAACGATTTTCGCCGTCCGCGTTTTGTCCGGCGCCACCAAAACCGCACGCGACTTTAGCGCCAAGCCGGCTGCGACCGTGAGGTATCGCGACCGACCGGCCAGGTTGAAGAAGCAACAAGACGTAAAGACAGGCCTTTGTTTATTCCGCGGGAATCTGGCTTTTGCCGGCGCGGGCGGCGATGACCGGTTGGCGCGGAATTTGTGTCTTGGCGAACGCGATCAAGTCGAGCGCTTCCTGCATCAAACCCAGCATCGCGGCCTCTGCGGCTTCGGCATCGCCCTGCACGATGGCATCGGCGACCTTTTTGTGATCGGCAGCGGAGGCCTGGGCCACTCCCTTGAAGGCGTTGGTGGCACGGATGGAAAAGCGCGCGGCGGTATCGATCATGTTGCAAAGCTGGGCGAAGAAGCGGTTGCCGCTGGCACGCATCACCGCGACGTGGAAGGCGATGTCGGAGGTCAATGGATCGTCGGCGCCGTTCTCGGCCGCGACCATACGATTGATCGCCGCCAGGATTGCGGCGACTTCGGTGCGGTCGCCAGAGCGGGCCGCCTGCCCGGCGGCGTAAGGTTCCACCGCCAGACGCATCTCGGTGAATTCGGTCAACAACTGGAACGACAGTTTGCGTTCGAGCAGCCAGCGCAGCACGTCGGGGTCGAGGAAATTCCAATTCCGCTCGGCCTCTACCCAGGTGCCATGACGCGGGCGGGCGCCCAGCAGCCCCTTGGCGGTCAGCATCTTCACCGCCTCGCGTAACACGCTGCGGGAAACGTTGTACTTTTCAC
>JAATGK010000038.1 GCA_015654715.1 Alphaproteobacteria bacterium | reverse complement strand
GGTGATGCGCGCGGTGCTGTTCAATCCCGGCATGAAAGAGAACGGCGGCATCTTCAGCCACACCCAAGGCTGGGCGGTGATTGCCGAAACCATGCTGGGGCACGGCGGCAAGGCGTTTCAATATTATCGTGCCTCGATGCCGGCAGCGTGGAACGACCGCGCCGAAATTCGCGAGATCGAGCCTTATGTCTATTGCCAATTCACCAATGCGCCGATGAGCCCGCGCGCCGGTGCTTCCCGCGTGCCATGGCTGTCGGGGTCCGCGGCTTGGGCCTATGTCGCAGGCACGCAGTATGTGCTCGGCATCCGCGCCGATTGGCACGGCCTCGTCGTCGATCCTTGCATCCCGAAAGACTGGAAGCACTTCGCCGTCACGCGCCGTTTCCGCGGCAAGAGCGTGAAGATCGCTGTGAAGAATCCGCATGGTGTCGAGAAGGGCGTCAAGAGCCTCACCCTCAACGGCGAAACGCTGCCTGGCAATCTCATCCCGGCAGACAAGCTAAAAGACGAAAACGCCGTCGTGGTCGAGATGGGCTGACTCACCCGGCGTCAGGTTTCGCTCCACCGCCCACGGCGCAATTTTCCGCGCCGGCAACCCGCGACTGGCGAAAAGCTTCGCTGAGGATCGGCGTTGCAACGGTTGCGGCGCGCGCGCGTTAACCGGAACGGCTCCGGCATCAGCAATAGATTCGATGGTGCTCGCGAATTTGTGAAAGGCGTAATTCCGCGAACGAGGCGTGAAGGTTTGTTCAGATTGTCTAGGCCCCCCGGATCGCCCTACTTTCGCCCCGGTGGCCGGGTTATAGGCGTGTCTCGCGGGAGCGCGTATGGGAGAGTTGAGATGGCGTTACGGGGCCTATCCCGGCGCGACGACCGCTTTGATTTCCTGAGGGGCTTGGCGCTACTGGTCATTTTCATCGACCATGTTCCCAAGAACCTGTTCGAAGCTTTCACCTTGCACAGCTACGCCTTTTGCGATGCGGCAGAGGTATTCTTCTTTATATCCGGTTACGTGGCGGCACTGGTCTATGGCCGCAAGATGCTGCGCGACGGCTTCGTCCCCGCCACAAGAAAAGTCTGGCGCCGCGCCTGCGTGGTTTACGGCGCCCAGATGTTCCTTCTCTTCGCCGTGTTGGCCCTCGTGTGGGTGTTCCTGCACGCGACCGGCGACGAGACTTATCGCTGGATGTTCCGCATCCAATGGATATTCGAGGAACCTCTCACCTACATCCTGCCGGCGCTGACCATGCATTATCAGCCCGGCTATCTCGACATCCTGCCGGCTTATGTCGTGCTGCTGGCGTTGTTCCCGGCGGTGTTGTGGGGGCTCAACCGCAATGTCTGGCTGGTCGCGGTGCCGTCGTTCGCGCTGTGGCTGGCGGTGCAGACGACCGGCCTCACCTTCTGGACCACCAGCGGCGACAAATGGTTCTTCAATCCCTTCGCTTGGCAGTTCATTTTCGTGATCGGTGCGGTGTTCGGCCATCCCGCGATGCAGGGCAAATTCGCGTTCCTCGATTCCAAATGGCTGCTCCGCGCCGCTTTCGTGGTGGCGATCCCGGTCGCGCTCATCCAGATGTCCGATACGCTCAGTCATTATGTGTGGTGGATGAATTCGCTGCGCCCCAATACCGTGCTACTCGATAAAACCGCGCTCGGGGCTTTGCGGCTGGTTAGTTTCTTCGCCCTGGCGTTGATCGCGCGGACGTACCTGCCGGCCAACGGCGTCTTCACCGCCAACCGCTGGTGCGAGCCGATCCTTAAATGCGGCCGCTTCTCGCTGCAGGTGTTCTCGTTCGGTGCGCTGCTCTCGAGTGTTACAGCGGTGACCTTGATTCTGTTCCGCAATAACATCGTGGTGCAGTCGCTGGCGGTGATCATCGGCGTGGCGCTGCAATTTGCTTATGCCGCTTGGAAAGACCAACGCCGCCAAGAAGCTGACGAAACGAAGCGTGTCGACTCCCGGTGCGACAGCCTGGCGCTCTCCGCAACGGCCGGCGAACCGGTTCCGGTGCGTTCCGAAACGCCGTCACCGCGGCGCTGATCCGGCGACCGGGCTGGGAAATGCCCGGTCACCCTGCCAAGCGGATTGCGACTGCGACGCGGAAACATTTTCTCATACGCGCTCCTTGTTGGGACTATTGTCTCTTGCCGTTCCGCTCCCTATATTCCGCTCCCCATATAAAGTCCCTGTCCGGGCATAGTGGAGAACAGAGCTGGTCGCGGTCGGTTGCGACAGGGGGAAGGGGGGATCCCGGAACGGCAAAACAATTATGTTGCCGAAGCAGCCCTCCCGGCGCATGAGAGTGAGGCCGGGGTGCGCAGGTTCCAGCGGCAGTGCGAACCCTTGCCAGCCTCCACCGGACCCGGCTATCTCAGCGCCCCAAATTCAATCTTTTCTTTCCAAGAAGAAGTCCTCGCCATGTCCGGCCATTCCCACGCCAAGAACGTGATGTTCAAGAAGACCAAGGCGAACGCCGCGCGGTCTAAGCTGTTCTCCAAGCTGGCGCGCGAAATCATCGTCGCCTCGAAGGGGGGATTGCCTGACCCCGACCATAACGCGCGGTTGCGCACGGCGGTGGTTGCGGCCAGGGCCCAGTCGGTGCCCCGCGACGTCATCGAGCGCGCCATCAAGAAGGGCCAGGGCGGCGATGCCGAGAACTACGACGAGATCCGCTACGAAGGTTACGGTCCGGGCGGGGTTGCGCTGATCGTCGGGAGCCTGACCGACAACCGCACCCGCACCGCCGCCGACGTCCGCGCGGCCTTCTCCAAGTTCGGCGGGGTGCTGGGCGAAACCGGCTCGGTCGGATTCATGTTCCACCGCAACGGCGTCTTCACCTATCCGCTCGACAAGGGTAGCGCCGACGAGATGCTGGAAGTGGCCCTCGATGTCGGCGCCGACGAAGTCGATACCGACGACGAGGAACACGAGTTTCTCTGTTCGCCGGAAAATTTCACCGCCGTGCGCGACGCCTTGGAAGCCAAGCTCGGTCAGGCGGCGTCTTCGGGCATCTATTTCCGGCCGGTGACGACCAATCTGGTGCCCGACCATGTCGGCGAAACGCTGGTCAAGCTGCTCGAAACTCTCGACGACAGCGACGACGTCCAACGCGTCACCGGCAATTACGAGCTGTCGGAAGCCTTGCTGGCCAAATTGGGGGAATAGCTTTTCTCCCGCCCGCCAATCCGCGACACTAGTATTCGCGATTCGTTCGGGTTGGTGATGCAGACTGTCCGCATTCTGGGGCTTGATCCCGGCCTTAGCCGTATGGGCTGGGGCGTGATCGACAGTGCCGGTAGCAAGCTGACGCATGTCGCCCATGGCGTGATCGTCACCAAACCGGCGGAAGGCTTGGGCTTGCGCCTCTTGGCGCTGCACACCGAGATCAGCCGCATCATCGCGGAGCTGAAGCCTGAGGCCATTGCGGTGGAGATGGCCTTCGTGGCGAAGGACCCGTCAGCGGCGCTCAAGCTGGGGCATGCCCGCGCGGTGGCTTTGCTGGCGGCGGCGCAGGCCGGGCTCGACATCGCCGAATACGCGCCCAATCACATCAAGAAATCGGTGGTCGGCGTCGGCCATGCCGGCAAGGAGCAGGTGCAGGCGATGGTGCGGCGGCTGCTCCCGGCCTGCGGGGTGAACCAAGCCGATGCGGCCGATGCGCTCGCCGCCGCCATCGCCCACGCCTCGCTGGCGGGAACGCGGGCGCGCATCCTGGCGGCTTTGACGTGACGGGAAGGAAGCCATGATCGGCAAATTGACAGGCACCGTCGATACCGTCGCTGAGGACCATGTGATCCTCGATGTCGGCGGGGTCGGTTATCTGGTGCAGTGTCCGTCTTCGACCCTCGGCAAGCTCACGGTCGGAGAGCGAGTGTCGCTGTTGATCGAAATGCGAGTCAGCGAAGACGCCATCCGGCTGTTCGGCTTCCTCTCCGGCGAAGAGCGCGAGTGGTTCAAGCTGTTGCAGAGCGTGCAGAGCGTCGGCGCCCGCGTCGCGCTCAATATTCTTTCCGTCCTCAGCCCCCGCGCCATCGGCCGGGCGATCGCTCTTGGCGACAAGGCGATGATCGGGCAGGCGCAAGGGGTCGGTCCCAAGCTCGCTACCCGCATCGTCACCGAGCTGAAGGACAAGGCGCCGGCGCTGATCCTGCGTCAGGAGCCGGGCGAAGCGCTCGCTATTCCTGTCCCCCGCGGGCCCGATGCCGATGCCGTCATGGCTCTGACCAAGCTCGGTTATTCCCAATCCACCGCGGCCGAATCGGTAGCCCGGGCAGCCCAAGTAGTGGGCAAAGGCGCCGCCCTCGACGCGTTGATCCGCGAAGCCTTGCGGGCTATGGGACGATAAATGGCGAAGGCACCCCCGATCTCCAAGCCCGACCGTTTCGTCGCCCCTGAGAAGAGCGAGGACGACGCGCTGGAATCTTCGCTGCGTCCCAAGCGTCTCGCCGAATTCACCGGCCAGGCGCAGGCACGCGAGAACCTGTCGGTGTTCATCCAGGCCGCCAAGGCGCGCGGCGAAGCGCTCGACCACGTGTTGTTTTCCGGACCGCCCGGTCTCGGCAAGACGACGCTGGCGCAGATCGTGGCGCGCGAACTGGGAGTGAATTTCCGCTCGACGTCGGGCCCGGTGCTGGCCAAGGCGGGCGACCTTGCTGCCATTCTCACCAATCTCGAGCCGCGCGACGTTCTGTTCATCGACGAAATTCATCGGCTCAATCCGGCGGTGGAAGAAATCCTTTATCCGGCGATGGAGGATTTCGAGCTCGACTTGGTGATCGGCGAGGGCCCTTCGGCGCGGTCGGTGAAGATCACGCTCGCCCCGTTCACCCTGGTCGGCGCCACCACCCGCTCCGGCCTCATCACCACGCCGCTGCGCGACCGCTTCGGCATACCGGTGCGGCTCAATTTCTATACCGCGGACGAATTGCTTTCGATTGTCGAACGCGGCGCCCGGGTGCTCGGCTTGGAACTTACCACCGAAGGCGCGCACGAGATCGCCGGACGGGCCCGCGGCACGCCGCGTATCGCCGGACGGCTTTTGAAGCGGGTGCGCGATTTTGCATCGGTGGCCGGCCAAAACGAGGTGGATGCCAAAATCGCCGACGCCGCCTTGACGCGGCTGGAAGTTGACAAGCGCGGCCTCGACGCCTTCGACCGGCGCTATTTGAAGTTGATCGCCGAGAATTTCGGCGGCGGCCCGGTCGGCGTTGAAACCATCGCGGCGGCTCTCGGTGAGGCGCGCGACGCCATCGAAGAGACCATCGAGCCGTTTTTGTTGCAGCAAGGCTTCGTGCAGCGGAGCCCCAGAGGCCGTATCCTGACGGCCAATGCGTTTACCCATTTGGGCTTGCCGGCACCGGCGGAAGATGCGGCCCAGATTGGTCTGTTTGCAGAGGGGGACGAGGACGGAGATGCCTGAACCATCAGTTTCGGCGCGTCTTGAAGGCAAAACCTTCATCTGGCCGGTACGAATTTATTACGAAGACACAGACCTTTCCGGCATCGTCTATCATGCGAATTACTTGCGCTATATGGAGCGCGCCCGCACCGAGTTCTTCCGCGTGCTGGACATCAAGGCGTCCTATCTGGAAGACGCCGATCCGGCCGCCTGGGCCTTGCGCAAGGTGGAAGTCGAGTACCTTCACCCCGCCAAGATGGATGACGTCATCGAAGTGCGCACAACGGTCGTGGCGTTGTCGGGTGCGCGGATGGCGGCCGATCAGACGATCTGGCGCGGCGACGAGCAGCTCATCCGCGGGAAGGTGGAGGCCTGTATTATTTCTTTGTCAGGAAGGCCCAAACGCATTCCCCCGGAGATTCGTGACAAAATTCTGCCTTTCCTTTCTGAAACAGTGGCTTAACGATAATGTCGTAACGACTGCCACAATTTTGCTGAGCATTTTGCTGCTACACCCGGCATAATCGGCCCGGGGGAGCCCAGAGGAACGCGTTCAATGAAAATCTTGAGGGGTTTGCTGTCCGCATTGGTGGTGGTCCTGGCGGTTGGCGTGGCGGCACCATTTTCAGCAGCGATGGCGCAAGACGCACCCAGGGCCGCGCCCACCGGTGCACCGGCTGAGAGCGCACCACTCGCCGCACCAACCCAGAACGTCGATGTGTCGAGTACCACCGTCTCACCGAATGCACGCGGCATCTCGATCATCGACATGTTCAGTCGCGCCGATCCGCTGGTGAAGGGCGTCTTCATCGTGCTGGTGCTGGCGAGCTTCTGGTCGTGGGTGATCATCATCAACAAGGGGCTGGCGCTGTCTTCGCTCGAACGCAAAGCCACCCGCTTCGAGAAAACCTTCTGGTCGGGCAAACCGCTCGACGAGTTGTTCCAGCAGTTCTCCGCCAATAACGACCATCCGCTGGCGGCGACCTTCGTCGCGGGCGTACGCGAATGGCGCCGGGCTTTCGAACATGGCGCGGCAAGCGTCGCTGTTCTTGCCGGCACCAAGGATCGGGTCGAGAAGGCGATGAGCGTCACCATTTCGCGCGAAACCGACGCGATCGAAAAGTCGATCGGCTTCCTTGCCACGGTCGCTTCCACATCGCCGTTCGTCGGCCTGTTCGGCACGGTCTGGGGCATCATGAATTCGTTCACCGCGATCGCGGGCATGCACAACACCTCGCTCGCCGTGGTGGCGCCGGGCATTGCGGAGGCCTTGTTCGCCACTGCGATGGGCCTGCTCGCCGCCATTCCGGCCGCGATCTTCTACAATCGCTACGTCAACGAGATCGGGCGTTACGTCAACCGGCTCTACGCCTTCTCCGACGAATTGTCGGCGATCCTGTCGCGTCAGCTCGACGAGAAGGTGCACTGAGATGGGCGCCGCCGCGTCATCGTCAGGTGGAGGCCGCCGTGGCGGCAAGCGCCGTCCGCTCGCCGAGATCAACGTTACGCCATTCGTCGACGTGATGCTGGTGCTCTTGATCATCTTCATGGTGACCGCACCGCTGCTCAGTCCGGGCATTCCGGTAGATCTGCCCAAGTCCAATGCCAAGCCTCTGAGCGAGAACCGCGAGCCCTTGTCGATCACGGTCAAGAAGGACGGCCGCATCTACCTGATGAACACACAGGTGGCGACCGACGACCTTGTTGACCGCCTCAAGGCCATTGCCGAAAACGGCAATGACGAGCGCATTTACGTGCGCGGCGACGCCTCGGTCGCCTACGGCCGGGTGATCGAGGTGATGGGCATTCTCAATGCGGCCGGGTTCACCAAAGTCGGCCTGGTGACCGGGCCTCCTCCTGTACAGAAACCGAATGAGAAATAGGGCGACAGCAGAACGGGCGGCACCGCGCCTCGGGATATTGCTCTCGGTCATGCTCCATGTTGGGCTGGTCGTCGCCCTTTTCGTGTCGTTTTCGAAGAAGCTTGATATTCCCGACAGCGTGATGCCGATGGTGCCGGTCGATCTCGTCACGGTCGGCGACGAGAACAATGTCAAACCGACGGTAAAGCCGGACGTCATCCCGCCCGATGTCGAGGAGCAGCAGCCGGCGCAGCCGCCCGATGTGGCCCCGCCCAAGATTGACGTTGCGCCCGACACCAAGCCCGACGTCAAGCCGAAGCCCGAAAAGAAGACCGACGCCGAGAAATTCGACATCAACGACATCGAAAAGCTGCTCGCCAAGAAAAAGCCCGCCAATGCGCAAATCGCGGCGCGCACCGTACAGGGCGTCGGCGCCGGCACGGCGATGACGGCCGATCTGCAGACGGTATTGGCCAGCCAGATTTATCGCTGCTGGAGCCCGCCCGCCGGGGCGATAAATGCCGCTGCGTTGATTGTCACATACGACATCTATTTGGATCGCGGCGGCAACGTTACCGGAGAGCCAAAACTGCTGTCGGCTGGGGCGCCGTTCAACACGCCTCGCGATGCGGCGAACCAGGCAGCCTATCGCGCCATTAAGGCGTGCCAGCCCTATAAGCTGCCGGGCAATCGCTACGCCGAATGGCGCCATTTCAGCTTCAACTTTAATCCGCATGACGTGGTCGGTCCGTGAACAGGCAAGGAGACGGCGAATGAGAATCTTGGGTGTTGTCGCTGCGATGCTTCTGGCGGTTGCTCCGCTCGCGTTCGCGGCCCCGCTGCAGGTCGACGTCAACCAGGGCAATATCCAGCCGCTGCCGATCGCCATTCCCGATTTCGTCTCGGTGACACCGGCCGCCGCCGATCCCGCCGCCGCCGCCGCAATCCAGAACATCGCCAAGGTGGTGCGCGCCGACCTCGACCGGTCCGGTCTTTTCCGGTCGCTCGATCCCAAGAGCTATATTGAGCAAATCACCAACATCAACGTGGCGCCCAACTTCCAGAACTGGCGGGTGATCAACGCGCAAGGCCTCGTTACCGGCCAGGCAGCGATGCAGCCTGACGGGCGCCTCAGAGTCGATTTCCGGTTGTGGGACGTCTACGGCGAAAGCCAGATGCTGGGGCTTCAGTTCACCACCCAGCCGGCGACGTGGCGGCGTGTCGCCCACATGATCTCGGACGCCATCTACCAGCGCATTACGGGTGAAAAAGGCTACTTCGACACCCGTATCGTTTTCATTTCGGAGTCCGGGACGGCGCTGCACCGCCAGAAGCGGCTCGCCATCATGGACGAGGACGGCGCCAATCCGAGCTTCCTCACCAACGGCTATCTGGTGCTGACACCGCGGTTCAACCCTTCCGCGCAAATGATCGCTTACATGTCGTACACGACGGGCAAGCCGCGCGTGTATCTGTTCGATCTCGAAACCGGCCGTCAGGAAAAGCTCGGCGACTTCCCCAACATGACGTTCTCGCCACGCTTCTCGCCGGACGGCAATCTGGTCGCTATGACGCTGGAAATGGGTGGCAATTCAGACATTTACGTCATGGATTTGCGCACGCGGCAGACCAAGCGGCTGACCTATGATCCGGCGGTTGACACCGCCCCATCGTTTTCGCCCGACGGCAAGCAGATCGTGTTTGAATCCGACCGTGGCGGCAGCCAGCAGATCTATGTGATGAACGCCGATGGTTCCAATCCGCACCGCATCAGCTTCGGCGAGGGACATCACGGTACGCCGGTGTGGTCGCCTCGCGGGGATTTGATCGCCTTTACCCACGTGACCAGCGCCCAGTTCCGTATCGGCGTGATGCACCCTGACGGTAGTGGAGAGCGGATTCTGTCAAACGGTTGGCAGGACGAGGGTCCTACCTGGGCCCCGAATGGCCGCGTTCTGATGTTCACGCGCACAATCCAAGGTGGTCGCGGCTCGCAAATATGGTCTATTGATGTCACAGGTCGCAACCAAAGACGCGTTTCGACCCCGGGCGACGCCTCCGATCCGGCTTGGTCGCCCTTGATCCAGTAGGTGTATTCTCCTTACAATCCGCCCACCGAGGGCGTATTGGGTAGGTGCGAAAAAGAATCTGAGCGCGGAGCTCTCAAAAGGCGCCACGCGCTTGTGCTTGAGGAGTTGGGATAACTATGAAGAATTTTGCAGTCGGCCCCCTGGCCGTCATCGCTTTCTCGCTGTTTGTCGCCGGTTGTGCGACGAAGCCGCCGCCGGCTCCGCCGCCTGCTGCGCCAGTCGCCCAACCGGCCCCGCCGCCGGCTTCGACGATCGTGCCCGGCAGCGCTGAAGACCTTAAGGTCAACGTCGGTGATACCGTCCACTTTGAATATAATCTGTACGCGGTTTTGGATCAGGACAAGTCGACGTTGCAGCGTCAAGCCGCTTGGCTTGCCAAATACCCCAACATCAAAGTGACCGTTGAAGGTCATGCCGACGAACGCGGCACCCGCGAATACAACATCGCGCTCGGTGCCAAGCGCGCCAACGCCGTGAAGGAATATCTGGTCAGCCTCGGCGTCTCCGCCGCGCGTGTCGACACGGTGTCCTACGGCAAGGAACGTCCGATCTGTTCCGACTCGACGGAAGCCTGCTGGTCGCAGAACCGCCGCGGCGTGACGATCATCGCTTCCGGCGCGAACTCGTAAGCTTGCTTACGAGCGCTTGATATGAGGGGCGCCGGCTTCGGCGCCCCTTTGTTTTTCGGCCCAGTTTGGTTTGAAAGTGTCGGAGACGTAATTTTTCCTCTGTGTGTTTTTTTGCGTTTTAGAACGGAATACCGCTGCACACTTTTCGCGAAGACGCTCTAAGATGCGCCGATCCGGAGTGATGGTCATGAATTGGCGAATGGGCGCCGCAGCCGCGGCAATGATAATGGTCCTGTGTCCGGCGGGAGCAGCGAGTTTCGGCTATCTGCACCCGGTCGAGGTCAGAGGCCTGTTCGGTGAGAGCGACGACGAAAAGGCGGCGCGTCTTAAGGCCGAGCAGCGCGAAAATGATCAGGACGCCGGCATCGCGGAGTTGCGCCAACGCATCGGCGATCTCGAACAGGCGCTGCGCCAGTCCACCGGCCAGAACGAGACGTTGGCCCACCAGATCCAGGAACTTGCGCAGCGTATCGATCGCCAGCAAAAGGATTTCGATTACAAGCTGTGTACACTCGCCGCCCAGCAGTTGGGGGCGGGAACGGCACCTGACAATTCGGGCAACAGCCTGCCGTGCGATCCCAATCAAGCGGTCGCCGCGCTGGTGGCGCCCGGTGGCGGCAAATCGGGTGCGGCCGGTACGAGGCCGGGTCCAGCCGGCGGCGGCACGCTCGGAACGCTTGCGGCCGGCCAACCTGCGGCGCAGTCGGCATCGAAAGGCCAATACGACGAGGCGATGAACCTTCTTGCCCGCGCCCGCTACGACGAAGCACGTGCCGCGTTCCGCGCCTTTGCCGATGCCAATCCGAAGGATCCGCTGGCGCCGCAGGCAGTCTATTGGGTCGGCAACATCGCCTTTGTGCAGAAAGACTATGCGGCGGCGGCGGTGGCCTTCGCCGAGCAGATCAAGAAATATCCCACGAACCCGCAGGGCGCCGAGAGTATGCTTAAGCTCGGTCAGTCGCTCCTGGCGATGGGTGAGAAAGAGAAAGGCTGCGTTACGCTTGGCGCAATCAAAGGCAAATACAAGCAAGCCCCGGCCACCATCCTCAGCCAGGCGGCTTCGGCGCGGGTCAAGTGCCCCAAGGACTGACGATCTGAAGTCAGCCTTCGCCGCTGCGATGACGGCTTGTGGGGCGCCGTGGCCGGCTGCGGTCGCGGTATCGGGCGGCTCGGACTCGCTGGCACTCATGCTTTTGTTGCGCGACTGGGCCAAGGCGCAACGCCGCAAACTACCCGTTGTGCTCAGCGTCGATCACGGGCTGCGCCCGGAATCCGCGGCCGAAGCACGCCAAGTCGTGCGCTGGGCGAAGAAACTCGGTCTGAGCGGTCATGTCCTGGCGTCCAACGATCCTGCGCCGGTCGCCGATGTCGAAGCCTCGGCGCGACGGCTGCGTTACGGGCTGATCGGGGCCTTCGCCAAGAGCCACAAGCTCGCGGCCGTTTATGTTGCCCATACACGCGACGACCAGGCCGAGACGATCCTGTTGCGCCTGGCGCGGGGCAGCGGCGTCGATGGTCTGGCTGGGATGCGCGAGTGTGCCCCTTTTCCCGAAATCGGGTTTGGTCCCTTGTGGCTGGCTCGCCCGTTGCTGGGCTTCGACCGGCGGGCCCTGCGCGCGTTCCTGGTGGCGCGCGGGCAGCGCTGGATCGAAGACCCGATGAATGCCGACGCGCGCTTTGCGCGGGTACGCGTCCGGCTGGCATGGCCGGGGCTCGCCCCCCTTGGGCTCACCCCGGAGCGGCTGGTGGAGACCGCCGCTCATCTCGCCCGGGCGCGCGAGGCGCTCGACATCGTCTCCCAGGCGGTGCTGGCGCGGGCCTGCCAGCCTTGCCGGGGCGGGTTCGCGCTCGATCCCCAAGCCCTCGCTAGCGCTCCGGCGGAATTGGGATTGCGGGCACTGGCAAAAATCTTGATGGCGACGACGCTTAATCCCTACCGGCCGCGGTTCGATCGGCTGTCAGCTTTGTTTACGGCAATCACAGAGGGTTCCTTGGGTGGGGGGCGAACTTTGCACGGCTGCCGGATCGCTCCGGCGCCCAAAGCGGCGCGCCTATACGGGCCCGGAACCCTCTTGATTGAAAAGGAAAAAGGCCGCACAGCCAAATTGGACACAGGGCAAACAGGTTTTTAAGTGGCCTGGCGGCATAATCTTGCGCTAGTCGGTTAAATTCCTTACCTTTTCTAAATCTGGCAAGGACGAAAAGACCGCCTATCTATAGGATAACGTTTTTCTGTCTTGTCGAGGCCGAACGGCCACCGAGAAAGGACCGCCTTGAATAACCTCCGCAATCTGGCGCTGTGGATTCTGATCGCGCTGCTCTTGGTCCTCCTCTTCAATCTGTTCCAGGGGTCGAACAAGAGCGCCCAAGCCACGACGTACAGCTACACCGCCCTGACCCAGGAAATTCAGAAGGGCAACGTCCAGAAACTCACCATCCAGGATGATGAGGCAAAGGGCGAACTGCGTAACGGTACGCAATTCACCACCACGGTGCCGCCGCAGGACCAGAACCTGTGGAATCTCCTGAAAGACCATCCGGACGTTAACGCCTCCATCGCCAAGCGCGATGACGGCATGCCGACGCTTCTCAACGTGTTGGTGAACTGGTTCCCGATGCTGCTCTTGATTGGCGTGTGGGTGTTCTTCCTGCGCCAGATGCAAGGCGGCGGCGGCAAGGCAATGGGGTTCGGCAAAAGCAAAGCCAAGCTCCTCACCGAACGCCAGGGCCGTGTCACCTTCGAAGATGTGGCGGGTGTCGATGAGGCCAAGGAAGACCTCAAGGAGATCGTCGACTTCCTGAAAGACCCGCAGAAATTCCAGCGCCTGGGCGGCCGTATTCCGAAGGGCGTTCTGCTCGTCGGCCCGCCGGGTACCGGCAAGACCTTGCTGGCGCGTGCCATCGCCGGTGAAGCCAACGTGCCGTTCTTCACCATTTCGGGTTCCGACTTCGTCGAAATGTTTGTCGGCGTCGGCGCCTCCCGCGTTCGCGACATGTTCGAACAGGCCAAAAAGAATTCGCCCTGCATCGTGTTCATCGACGAAATCGACGCGGTCGGCCGCCATCGCGGCGCCGGCCTCGGCGGCGGTAACGACGAGCGCGAGCAGACGCTGAATCAGCTTTTGGTCGAGATGGACGGCTTCGAGACCAACGAAGGCGTCATCCTGATCGCCGCCACCAACCGGCCCGACGTGCTCGATCCGGCGCTGTTGCGCCCCGGCCGTTTCGACCGCGAAATCACCGTTCCCAACCCGGATCTCGCCGGCCGCGAGAAAATTTTGCGCGTGC
>JAATGK010000336.1 GCA_015654715.1 Alphaproteobacteria bacterium | reverse complement strand
CGGCATAGGCTGCGGCGAGATTGAGATCGTGCAACACGGCGAGGACGCCGATGCCGTCTTTCGCCATCGTGCGGGCTTTGGCCAGGATGGCGTGCTGGTGAAACAGATCGAGGCTTGCGGTCGGTTCGTCGAGCAACAGAATCCGCGGACGGTTTTCGGGTAGCGGATCCCAGATTTGCGCAAGACTGCGGGCATAATGGGTGCGGTGCAGTTCACCGCCGGAGAGCGTCGCGCAATCGCGTCCCGAATAATGCGAGACTTCGGCCGCCGCCATGGCGCCGTGGATGGCCTTGCGGTTGTCCTCACCGGTTGCACGACCGCGATGCGGATAGCGGCCGAGTTCCACCACATCCCTGGCGCGGAACGAGAAGGCGAGCTCCGGGGTTTGCGGCAGCACGGAACGCTGCAGAGCGCGCTCCTCGGCATGCCAAGCGGCCAGCGGACGTCCGTTCAGGGATACGGTCCCGGATTGGGGCTCGATATCGCCGGCCAGTACTTTCAGAAGTGTCGATTTTCCGGCGCCGTTGGGGCCGACGACAACCGTCACGCGACCGGGAAAAACTCCCGCGGAAACATTCTCAAGGATGGTCCGGCGGCCAACGCTATAGCCGACGCCGTTCGCGATCAGTCCGCTGGTCATGGGTGCAACCGCCTTCGCAACAGCCAGATGAAAAACGGCGCGCCGAGCGCACTCGTCACCACGCCGATGGGCAGTTCTGCGGGCGCGACCACGACACGCGCGAAGAGATCGGCGAGAACGACGAGCAGTGCGCCTAGCAAGGCGGCGCCCGGCAGCACGAAGCGATGCGCCGCCCCGCCCATCAGGCGGAGCAAGTGAGGCGCAACCAAGCCGATGAAGCCAATGATGCCGGTCAGCGCCACGCTCGCGCCGACGCCGAGCGAGACCAACAGGATCGTCGCAATCCGTACGCGTTCCACGGCAATGCCGAGATGACCGGCGGTACTTTCGCCCAGCGCCAGCACATCGTAACTGCGCATCAAAAAGACGATACCGGCCAATGCCGCAGCCATCGGCAGCAATGCCGGCCAAATCTGGTCCCAGGTGGCGCCGCCGAGCCCGCCCAGCAGCCAGAAGGTCAGCGCGCGAAGCTGGGCATCGTTGCCGAGATAAGTGAGATAGCCGACGACGGCGGTGGTGAGCGCATTCATCGCCAGACCCGACAGCAGCAATGTCGCGATGTCGGTGCGGGACCTTGTATGGGCGATCGCGTAGACACCAAGCGTTGCGCCAAGGCCGCAACCGAACGCGGCGAGCGGCATTCCGGCGGTCGCGTGCATCCAAGCGGGTAGGCTGGTGCCGAGAACGATCCAGCCGACGGCGCCGCAAGCGGCTCCGCCCGAAACACCGATAAGGCCGGGATCGGCGAGGGGGTTGCGAAACAGCGCCTGCAGGGCCGTTCCTGCCGCGCCGAGCACCGCACCCACGGCAACCGCCAGCGCGACCCGGGGCAGCCGGATTCCGAACAATGCCGCCGCTTCGAACGGTTCCACCGCAACCGGCCATCCGATGCGATGGGCGAGTGCGGCGACAACGTGCGTAAACGGGATTTCGAGCGCGCCGATGGCCGCTGCCGCGATGCAGGAAAGCGCCAGCGCAACGGCCAATCCGATCAAGATCAGCCGGCGGCGGAGCCGCAACGGATCGCGGTGCTCGTCGAACGCCTCCAAGGCGGCTGCGGTCATCGCGGCCTCACTGCCTTGCCGTTTTCTGGCGATGAAGTGCCGTGCCAAGCTGTTGAAGCGCTTCGGGCGTTCGCGGCCCGAACCCTAAGAGGAGGAGGGCATCCATCACGACGATCCGTTGGTGCTGTCCGGCCGGCGTCAGCGCGATTTCGGGGCGCGCGCGCAAGGCTTCCAGGCCACCCAGCATCTGTACGGCGTGATCGGCGATGATAATGACGTCCGGCCTGAGGGCAACCGCGGATTCCGGCGTCAGCGGTTTGTAGCCTTCAAAGCCGTTCGCGACATTGCTGGCGCCCGCCAGTGTCAGCATGGCATCGGCGGCTGTACCGCGGCCGGCGGCCATGGCCCCACCCGGACCTTGCGCCATGAGGAAGAGGGCGCGCGGATGATCGCGAAAGGCCGCGAATTCCTTTTTCACCGTCGCCAGATCGGCGCGGAAGCGGTCCTGCAGGACGCGGCCACGATCGGCAACCCCCAGCGCGCCCGCAACGGCGGTGATTTTCTCAGGCACCGCCTCGGCCGTATGCGTGTTACTGACCATGACGATCGGCACGCCCGAAGCCTTGAGCTGGACCATCGCTGCCGGCGGTCCGGCGTCTTCCGAGGCAATGATGAGATCGGGCTTGCACGACAGCACGCCCTCGGCCGCCAAGGTTCGCAGGTATCCGACGCGCGGCAGCTTGGTCGCGGCCGCAGGATAAAGCGAGGTCTGGTCGTCGCAAACGATGCGGCTGTCCTGACCGAGCGCATAGACGATCTCGGTCACGTCGCCGCCGAGCGTCACGACGCGCTGCGCCGGCGCGGCCGATGCGGACAATGCCGCCAGAAAGAACGCGACGGCGCACGCAAATGGCGTGTTCATCAAAGCCCCCGAAGTGTGGAAAGAACGGCGCGCCAGGCTTCCAGCTCCGGCTTGCCCGGCTTGCGGGCGCCGAACAGCTGCGCGAAACAGAATCCCTCGGCATCGAACAATTCGAGCGAGGTGACATCGCCGTCGCGTGTCGGTTTGCGCAAGATATAGGCGCTGGCGATGGCGTCTTCGCGCAGATGCAGGTTGAAGGCGGGATCGAGCACATTGAACCACGGACCCAGGCGTTTGAGATTGGTCACCTGCCCGGTGTGAATCTGGATACAGCCGGGATTGCCCACGAACACCATGATGGGTGTTTCGGTATCACGCGCGGTTTCCAGAGCACTTGCCAGGCTGTCCGCCGGCACCGGCCGAGCGAATTCCGGGCCTGCCAGCCGCATGGCTTGGCACCGGCCGACATTCAGCCTGCGGAGCATGCCGAAGAATTCGTGCGT
>JAATGK010000090.1 GCA_015654715.1 Alphaproteobacteria bacterium | reverse complement strand
GGTCTTGACGGCCATGACCACCGGCGCGGTCGTGCTCGCCATGGCGGCAGGCATGTGGGCGCTGGTCGAGCAGAAGCGGTCGCTCAAGCTGAAGCGCCAGTTGCGCAACGCAGGCGCCCGCCAGCGGGCGGCGGTCGGCGAACGCGATGCGCTGCTCGACGTTTGCCGCGATGCCCTGATCGTTTGGGGCCGTGATACCGACGGGCCGCTGTCCTACGGCGGCGCCGAGGCACAGCTCAACTCCTGCCTCAAAGGTCCCGACGCCACCGACCTGTCGATCGCCCTCGATGATTTGAGCGCGCACGGGACCGCTTTTGCGATGCCGTCACGCGATGCCGGCGGCCGTACCCTGACTTTGCGCGGCCGCGCCGTCGGCGGTTTGGCAGCGGTCTGGATCGAACCGGCGCCGGAAGCTCAAAGCCTCGATTTCCGCGGCATCCTGAATTCGCTGCCGGTTCCCGTCTGGCTGCGCGACAAGACGCTGTCGCTGGTCTGGGGCAATCGCGCCTTTCTTGAGACCACCGGCGCACCCGATCTCGAAACCGCGGCCCGCACCGGCTCGGCGCTGGAAAAGACCGAGCGCGACCTCGCCGCCACCGCCCGCAGCCAAGCGGAAACGGTGGAAGCCAAGCGCTATGCCGTGATCGGCGGCGCACGCCGCGCATTGCAGATCACCGAAATCCCGACCGAGACCGGCATCATCGGCACCGCTTCCGACGTCACCGAAGTGGCGGCCGGCGAAGCCAAACTGCAGCAGCACATCGACGCCCACACCGACACGCTCGACAAGCTGGCAACGGCGGTGGCGATATTCGGACCCGATCAGAAGCTACATTTCTACAATCGCGCCTATCTGAAGCTCTGGGGTCTGCCCGACAAGTGGCTCGACAAACATCCCGGCGACGGCGAAATCCTCGACCGCTTGCGCGAGGACCGCAAACTGCCGGAGCAGCGCGATTACCACGGCTGGAAGCGCGAGCGCCTCGATCTCTACAAAACCGCGCGCGAGTACCCTTCCGAGGACCTCTGGCACATTCCCGGCGGCAAGACTTTGCGCGTCGTGGCCCAGCCGCATCCGTTCGGCGGCCTCACCTTTCTTTATGAAGACGTCAGTGAGCGCCTCAGCCTCGAGAGCTCCTACAACACCCTCATCAAGGTGCAGACGGCGACGCTCAACACGCTGCAAGAAGGCGTGGCGGTGTTCGGCCCCGACGGCCGTCTCAAGCTTTACAACGCCGCTTTCGGCGCACTGTGGAGCCTGACGCCGAAAGACCTCGCCGACGAGCCGCATGTGCGGACCATTGCCGCCGCTTGTGCCGAGAAATACGGCGAGACGCCGGTGTGGGAGCGACTGATCGCGGCCATCGTCGCCGGCGCCGAAAGCGACCGCCCGATGGGCGAGATCGAGCGCAACGACCGTTCCATTCTGGCGCTCGGCCTGTCGCCGCTGCCCGATGGCGCCACGCTTGCCACCTTCTCCAACGTGACCGACCGCTTCCGCATCGAGCATGTCCTGCGCGAGCGCGCCGAGGCATTCGAAGCCGCCGACCGGCTGAAATCCGAATTCATCAAGCACGTTTCCTACGAACTGCGCACGCCGATCACCACCATCGCCGGTTTCGCCCAACTGTTGGCGACCGAGGACTTCGGCCCGCTGAACTTGCGCCAGACCGGCTACGTCAAGGACATCCTGCAGGCGTCATCGATGCTCACCAGCCTGGTCAGCGACATCCTCGATCTCGCCATGATCGAATCCGGCGGCCTGCGCCTCGAACTCGAGAAGGTCGAGCTGCATCCGATGCTGACGGAGGTCGCCTCGCATGCGCACGAGTGGGGCGGCAAGGTCGGCCTCAACCTGACGATCGATTGTCCCGAACACGCGGGCTTTTTCTTCGCCGATGCACGGCGCGTGCGCCAAGTGGTGTTCAACCTGCTCTCCAACGCCTTCAAGTTCACGCCCAAGGGCGGCACCATCGTGCTCGGCGGCGGGATCGTGGACGAAGACGTGCAAATCTGGGTCAAGGACAACGGCCCCGGTATCGATCCCGAAATGCGCGCCAAAGTGTTCGAGAAATTCTCCGCCAAATCCGCCGCCGGTCAGCGCGGCGGTGCGGGCCTCGGGCTGGCCCTCGTCGACCGCTTCGTCGGGTTGCATGATGGCTGGGTCGAAATCGAATCCGGCAAGACCGGCACGCTGGTGCGCTGCCACTTCCCCCGCCGCATCCACGACACCCCCACGCCGCTCGGCGAACGCGAGCAAGAGATGGTGTGAGCGGTTCGCCTGTAACGGGAATACGAAAAAGTGAACGGTCCGGCATTAGGCGATTTGGCCCTCTCGCTTGTCTAACTCTATGACATCGAACAGGGGGTCATCATGTGCCGTGCGCGCACCCGTCTCATCCTTTTCCTATTTGTTATCGGCGGCCTCATGGCGAGCGCCGCGGCCAGCGCCGCAACCCTCACCCTGTTCGACGGCAAAACCACAGCGGCGGTTGCCTATGACCGCGACGCCGACACGCCGATCCGAAAGGCGGCCGCCCTCCTCGCCGGCGATCTGACGGACCTCAGCGGTCAGGCGCCTGCGGTGCAGGCCGGCTTTTCCGACACCAAGACCACCACGGTTCTCATCGGCCTGGCCTCCTCGCCCGAGATGGCCGCGCTCTTGAAGAAGAACGGGATCTCCACCGCCGCCATCGACGGAAAATGGGAAACCTACGGCCGCGCGGTCATTCCCGCACCCGGCAATCCGAAACAGAAGGCGCTGGTGATCTTCGGTTCGGACACCCGCGGCACCATCTGGGGTGTGATCGACCTGACTCGCGAGATGGGCGTTTCGCCCTGGCATTGGTGGGCCGACGTCAAGACGCGCCACACCAACCGGATCGCGGTGGATGCGTCCATGCGCTACTCCAAAGAGCCGTCGGTCAAGTGGCGCGCCTTCTTCCTCAACACCGGCGGCCTGCAGAAATGGGCCGCCAAGACCTACGATCCGCAGCAAGGCGGCATCGGGCCGAAGACCTACGACCACGTTTTCGAGCTGATGTGGCGGCTGAAGTCGAACATGTTGTGGCCGGCGATGAGCGGACGCGACCACGTGTTCAACGACGACATCCGCAACTACGATCTGGCGCGGGATTACGCCGTCGTCCGCGGTTCCTCGCATGTCGAAATGCTGCTGCGCAACAACAGCCACGAATGGAACGCCAAGACGATGGGTCCCTACAATTGGATGACCAACAAGCCGCGCATGATCCAGTATTGGCGAGACGCGGTGGAAAAGTGGGGCAAATACGATAACCTCTACACCGTCGGCCTGCGCGGCGCCGATGACTTCCCGATGGAGGGCGCCGACACGCCCGAGAAGATGGCCGAGGTCGTCAGCGACGTCATCGCCGAACAGCGCAAGATCCTCTCGGAGGTGCTGAAAAAGCCGGCGGACCAGATTCCGCAGGAGTTCACGCCCTATAAAGAGATCACCACCGCCTACAACACCGGCAAGCTGAAGCTGCCCGATGACATCATCCTCAACTGGTCCGAGGACAATTTCGGCTACGACATGCAACTTTCCACGCCGGCGGAACGCAAGCGTCCGGGCGGAGCGGGCGTCTACTACCACGCCACGTTCTGGGGCGCGCCGGGCACTTATGTATGGCTCGCCTCCACCGATCCCGCGCTGATGTGGGAAGAAATGATGAAGGCGTATCACTTCGATGCGCGCGGCGTGTGGGTCCTCAATTCCGGCTCGATCAAGCCGGTCGAGTACCTCACCGAGTTCTTCCTCGCCATGGCGTTCGACACCGATGCCTTCGCCAAACCCGAAAGCATCCAGGCGTACCTGCGCGATTGGGCCGGGGTCAACTTCGGTCCCGAGCACCGCGACGAAATCGCGTCCATCATGTGGCAGTATTACCGGCTCGCCTTCGACAAGAATCCGGAATTGGCGTCGTTCTCGACCACCTTCCCGGAATCGTCGGTCAAGCAGGGCAAATTCAACATCCTCGACTTCGGCGACGAGAACGCCCGCCGCGCCGCGACCTACAAATCCATCATGGCCGCGTCCGAACGCCTGATGGCGGAGCTGCCCGCGGACCGCAAATCCGCCTTCTACGAACTTGTGCAGTACACGGTCGATGCCGGCGGTGCCATGAGCCTCAGGCAGCTCGCGCTCGACAAGTCGATCGAATACGGCCTGCAGCATCGCGCCAGCACCAACGTCTATGCCGACGAAGCCAAGGCGATGCAGGACAAGATCACTGCCGATACCGTCCGCTACAATCGCGAAATCGAGAACGGCAAGTGGAACGGCATCGTCGAGCAATACGCACACGCCCTGCCCAACTATGAATCGCCGTACATCCCGCAATGGAAAGCGCCCGACGACGCCAGCAAGTGCGCCGTGCAGGTCGAAGGCGGCGGCTATTTCGACGACGTCGACTGGTGGACGCCGACCCTGCCCTCGTTCCATCCCGAACTGGGTGCAAAGAGCTATTATCTCGACGTCTTCTCCGGCCAAGCGATTGACCAGGATTGGTCGGCCGTGCCGAGTGCTCCTTGGATCAAGATCGACCACCGCAGCGGCCACTTCTCGACCGCGGCGAGGAGCTATGAACAGCGCCTCCTCGTGTCGGTCGACTGGACAAAGGCCCCGAAAAGCGGTGACGGCACGATCACCGTGCAATGCGGTCAAGGCAAGCAGCCGTTACCCGTGCATGTGCGTGTAGCTCCGGCGGTCGCCAGCAAGACCGCATCGTTCATCGACTCACAAGGTGTCGTATCGATGTATGCGGCCCACGCCGACGAAATGACGGGCCCGTGGAAGGTGCTGACCGGCGTCGGCCATGTCGGTGCGGACGTCCAGTCCGATCTCGATCTCAAGCCGGTCGATGTGACCGATGCTGCGGCCATGGCCAAGGCACCGCGCCTTACCTATCGCTTCGCCACCGGCGAGCAGGATCACGATTACAGCTTCCCGAACTATGTCATCGACGACATCGCGACGGTCCGCATCATCGCCCTGCCCACGTTCCCGATCACCAAAGCCGACAAGCTGCGCATCGCCGTGTCGCTCGACGGGGCGCCGGCGAAGGTGCTGGATTTCAGCATCGTCTATTACGGCGCCAAGTGGCGGCAGAACGTGCTCGATAACGCCGCCGAAATCGCGCTCCACGATGTGGCGCTGAAGCCCGGCAATCACACCCTGACCGTCACGGCGCTCGATCCCGGCATCGTGCTCGACCGCTTCGAGGTCACGCTGGCGGGCGCTTCGCAGGCCTACAACCCCGTGCCGGAGACACGAGTGGTGCACTGAATCCCGACCGGTCCGGACGCGCGCAAAATCGCCTATCGTCGGCAGCGTCGCGTTCGGACCAGAGGGCCGTTTACACCACGTGCTTGATCGGCACCGACATATCCGCGAGGCGTTCAGCGGCGACCTTGGCGCCTTCGGCGATCAGTTTGCGGCCGATCAGATATTCCGGCGCCATATTCACCGCTTCCACCGCCGCCACGGCGCCGCCGCGCAAATGAAATACCGCGAATTTGCGCGCCTTGGGATCGCCGCGCACGACCTGGACATCACCCGGCTGCGTCAGCCCCGCGATCTGCAGTTTGAGATCGAACTGGTCCGACCAGAACCACGGCACTTCACTGTAGTCCTTGGAGTTGCCTGCCATGGCCGCCGCGGCATGTTTGGCTTGATCGATGGCGTTCTGCACGCTTTCCAGCCGCAGCCAGTTGCCGTCGCGGCCTTGGTGCCAGGTGACATCGCCCGCCGCGAAAATGCTCGGATCGCTGGTACGGGCGTTCTTGTCGACGACGATGCCATTTTGGCAGGCGATCCCGGCGTCCGCCGCGATCTCGCTATTGGGCAACACGCCGATACCGACCAGCACCAGATCGGCGGGATACGATTTACCGCCCGCACGCACGCCGGTCACTGCACCCTCGCCGTCGAAACCTTCGACGCCGGTGCCGGTGACGATTTTCACACCCGCCGCGCGATGCGCGGCTTCGAAGAAATCGGAAATCGGCTTCGACACCGCCCGCGCCATCACCCGCTCCAGCGCTTCGAATACCGTGACCTCCAGCCCGTGTTTGGCCGCCACCGCCGCCACTTCCAGCCCGATGAAACCGCCGCCGATCACCACCAGCTTCTTGCCGGTCGCAAATTCCGTCTGTAACCGATCGACATCGGCGATGCTGCGCAGATAATGAATGCCCTTCAGGTCTGCGCCCGGACACCTAATCGGCCGGATGCGCGTGCCGGTGGCAATCAGAAGCTGATCGTAGGCAAGCACTCGTCCGTCGTTCAGCGCCACCGTCTTGGCGGCACGATCAATGGACTTGGCGCTGGTGTTCAGGATCAGCTCGCAGCCGCTGTCGGCATAGTAGTGCTCGGGCTTGAGGAACAGCCGCGCCCGCTCGAAGGTGCCCATCAAATAGGCCTTGGACAATGGCGGGCGCTGATACGGCACGAAGGCCTCGTCCCCCACCATGACGATGGAACCGGTGAAACCTTCGCTGCGCAGACTGGCGACGGCTTGCGCCCCGGCTTGTCCGGCTCCGATGATGACGATGTTCTGGCTCATACCGCCGGGTATCACGCCCGGGCCCTGCCCTGCAATCCAAAGCCGAATTGGTCTCGTTGAGACGGCCCGGCCGCCGGGCTAATAGTAGACAAATGAACCCGGAATCGCAGCCGTTTCGCGCCCGCTTCGCGCTTCGCAACCTGACCGATACTGCCGCCCTCGGGGCGCAGATTGCGGCCGGGCTTCAGATTGGCGACCTCATCGCCTTGGCCGGGGACCTCGGCGCCGGCAAGACGACGCTGGCGCGCGGCATCCTCACCGCTCTTGGTCTGACCGGCCCGATGCCAAGCCCGACCTTCACGCTGGTGCAAACCTACGAAGCGCCGCGGCTGATCGTTCACCATTACGACCTCTATCGCCTCGAAACCCCAAGCGAGATCGCCGAACTGGGTCTGGACGAGGCCCTCGAAGACGGTGCTGTTCTGGTCGAATGGCCGGAGCGCGCCGGCGGGCTGCTGCCCGAAGATGCTTTCACCGTTTCGTTGACCATGCCGGATGCCCAATCGCGCTTTGCCGAACTCACCGGACCGGCGCGTTGGGCCTCCCTTTTCCGAGGATTTCACCTTGCCCTCTGACCGTTCGATTAACGCTTTTGTGGCTGACGCCGGCTGGGCCGACGCCGAACGCTTGCCGCTGACCGGCGATGCCTCCAGCCGCCGTTACATCCGCCTGCGCCGCGGCAATGAGACCGCGTTGCTGATGGACCAGCCGCAAGGCGCCGAAGCCCCCACCGCGCCCGCCAATGCGACGCCGGAGGAGCGCAAAGCCCTCGGCTATAATGCCGTTGCGCGGCTCGCCGGTGACGACTGCGCCCGTTTTGTGGCCGCTGCCAACTACCTCACCAGCCTCGGTCTCAGCGCCCCCGAAATCTACGCCGCCGATGCGCCGAACGGTTTCGTGCTGATGGAAGACCTCGGCGCCGACCTGTTTACGGACTCGCTGGCCAAGGGCGTCACCGAGCACCTGCTCTATCAAGGCGCCGCGGACGTGCTCGTCCGGCTTCACGCCGAGACGGCGCCGGCCGTGCTGCCGCCGGACAAGACGCTACACGCCTATGACGAAACCGCTCTGCTGGCGGAAGTGGATCTGCTGACCGAATGGTTCTTCCCGGTCGGGCTCGGCCGCACAGCGACCACCGACGAGGTCGCCGAATTCCATGCCCTGTGGCGAGAGGCGCTGAAGCCGGTGCTCCGTACGCGCCCGGTTTTTGTGCATCGCGATTATCACGCCCAGAACCTGATGTGGATGGCGGGGCGCAAAGGCCCCGCGCGGGTCGGACTGATCGATTTCCAGGACGGCGTCGCCGGTTCGCCCGCCTACGACATGATCTCGCTGGTGGAAGATGCCCGCCGCGACGTCTCCCCCGAGACCGGCCGCCAGACCTTGTCGCATTACCTTAACAAAATGCGCGAGCAAGGCACGCCGGTCGACGAAGCGGCGTTCCGTTTGGAGATGGCCGTCTATGCTGCCCAGCGCAACACCAAGATCGTCGGCATCTTCGCCCGCCTGTTTCAGCGCGACGGCAAGGCACGCTATCTCGACCTTCTGCCCAGAGTGTGGTCGTATCTCGCCACCGATCTCAACCATCCCGCCTTGACGGGCCTGAAATCATGGTATGATCGGATGATACCGTTCGCAGCGCGAGGCGTTCCGAACAGAGGAGCCTAAGATGAGTTTTCCGACGCGTGCGATGATCATGGCAGCGGGTCTTGGTACCCGCATGCGGCCACTGACCGACACGCGCCCCAAGCCGCTGGTGGAAGTTGCCGGTAAGGCGCTGATCGATCACGCCATCGACCGGCTGGTGGACGCCGGCGTCACCACCTTCATCGTCAACCTGCACTACAAGGCCGAGATGATCAAAGACCACCTCGCCGGCCGCAAGGGCGTCGAGATCATCTACTCGGACGAGAGCGACGGGTTGCTCGGCACCGGCGGCGGCGTCGCCAAGGCGCTGCATTATTTCGGCGACGAGCCGTTCTATATCCACAACTCGGATACGATCTGGGTCGAAGGCTACGGCCGCGCCCTTGAGCAGATGAAGAAGCGCTGGGACCCCGAGACGATGGATGCGCTGCTTCTGATGGTGCCGCTGATCCACTCGATGGGCTACGAAGGCGTCGGCGACTTCCTGATGGATTCGATGGGCCATCTCAGCCGCGTTCCCTCCGGCCGCGTGTCGCCGTTTGCCTATCCCGGGGTTCAGATCGTGCATCCGCGGCTGTTCGACGATCCGCCCGCAGGCGGCTTTTCGACCAATGTGATGTGGGACCGGGCGATCGAGAAGGAACGGCTCTACGGTATCCGTTTGGACGGCGTTTGGATCCACGTCGGCACGCCGCAAGCGGTGACGGAAGCCGAAGAATATTTGACCGACCTTGCCCCCGCCGCCTGACAGGCGCGCGCGCGCGCACGTCTTCACCATTGCGGCCAGCGTGCCGTTCTCCGCCGCTTTGGCGAAAGGCCTGCTGGCGCGCATCGGCAGCGATGCCGTGGCACTGGCCGACGTCACCATCTATCTGCCGACGCGGCGTGCGGCGCGCAGCATTGCCGAGATTTTCGCGCGTGAGGCCGGCGGCGCCGCACTGCTGCCGGATTTCCGGCCGCTCGGCGATGTCGACGAAGACGAGCTGTTGCTC
>JAATGK010000234.1 GCA_015654715.1 Alphaproteobacteria bacterium | reverse complement strand
CCTTTCTTGTCGGGATTTCTCGCGTCATGAGGCTTATCCGGCGACCTTGCGGCGACAGTGAATTCTATTCACTTCGCCAAGCATCAAAGGTCGAGCGAACCTGATTGCCTAGCAATCGTCCGCCTTAAAACGCAAAACGACGACAAAGCAACCAAATCAGGTCATTACGACCAATAGTTACCTTTAGTAAGCTTTGCCGACAATCGACTACGCGAAACATACAATGCGAAACCCATACATGGCAACGATACATGCCTGCGTCGCGCAACACAAATGCTGCGGCCTCTACTTCGATACGTAACATGGGCCCAAATGCTCAGACACGTAGAAATAAAAGCCACTGGCGAATGCGACCGCATCAGCTTTTGGATCGGAAAACAGTTCCTAAAACACGGCAACCTAATGAATGATCAGTGCAATACGATCTCGGCTGGTGGGTCAGAACAGAAGCGCGCGCCAAGGCGGGTTGGTGCAAAATGCGCGCAAAAAAATGAAAAGACGCTGTAAGCGACAACGCTCAATTAGCCGTCGTTAGCATTCCGTAGCGTCGCCATTCACCTGGTAGATCGCCCTGCCCTTCATCACGAATGCCACATTCTGCAGCACCGTCACGTCGGCCAGCACCGCGGCCGCGATCCAAAAACGCATGGGCCACTTTTTATGGCCGGCACAACAGCGCGCGCCAGTCCGCCGCTACGTAGAGCGTGCCGGCCAGCGCCGACAGGTCGATGATGTAAAGATAGCGGTAATCACAGGCGATCGAGAGCACCACGAAGGTCGCGGTGAAGACGAAGGCCGCTGCGATCAGCGCTGCGATCATGATGTCGGTGGGGGTACGGCGCCGCAAAACTATCACCAGCACCGCAATGGCGAGCACCGCGAACAGCGTGTGCGAAAAGATTGGCGTGTGGTAGAGAAAGAAATCGCCGTAGTGCCACAGCCGGACATCGCGGGCGTCGAGCCGGGGATGGATTCCGAGTTCCTTGAGATCGCCCGCGTCGCCCTGATCGCCGACATGAAAGGGATGACAGAGGCCGACATCGGGCGGCTGAAAAACCCAGCGGAACAACTCCGCCCGCACACCAAGGTAATAGCCGGGATACTGCGCGATCAACTCACGCCACTGGCGCGTGACAACAGGCGCCGGCACAGCGTCCTTCACCGCGACGATGTCGTCGGTCTCCATGGTGTCGTTTTTGACCGGCGACCACAGCTTGACCGCCCTGGTGCGGAGGATGCGCGACAGCTCCGGCGCTTCGCGATCGAGCACCGCGAGTTTGACGTCCGGATGGTGTTTCACCATGCCAGTGATGTCGTAGAGATACAGGACCTTGAACTGCTCCTGGCGCGCCGGATAATCGTCGGCCCGCAGCTGCAGCAACGCATTGCCGCCGTAGGCCAGCAGCGTGGTCGCGCCGAATAGGGCGGCACCGTGAATGAGGCCGGTGCGCCAAGTGCCATCCAACCGGTGTGCGGCGAACACCAATCCGATCACCGCACAGGGCACGATCACGGCGCCGTTCTGACGGGTCAGTATCGCCAGCGCCAGCAACACCGCCGTGGCAGCAATCAGCGCCAACCGCAAGCGCCAGCGGTGCCAATGATTGGCGGCCAGCGCCAGAGCGATGAATCCGGCGAAGGCCGCGTCGGCGAACAGCGCGTCCTTCCACACCACCGCCTGCTCCATCAGGAACTGCGGCAGCAGCAGCAGCAGCGCGGCAACGCCCGCGGCGGCCCACGACACTTTCTTAGGCAGCCACAACACCAGCGCCAGCGAGCCGAAGGCGATGAGCATGTCGAAGCCGATGAACCAGCCGGCGGCCGGTCCGGGCAGCGTATCCGAGAGCCCAAGCAGCCAACTCATCACCGGCGGATGCCAGTTCGAGTAGCTGCGGTTACGCGCCTCGAGCAGCTGAACGAAGGAATCGTCCTCCATCGAGCCGGGGAAATTGATCAGGAGCGTCAGCACGCCGCCGAGCACGACAATCGCGGTCGCGACGATGCGAGGATCACGAAACACAGACTTTTGCAGCACCACGACGAGCCCCCTTCGTCCGGCTTCGCTGCGCTGGCCGGCCACTCCCCCCGCTTTGCGGGGGCAGAAAACTATTTTCCCAAATCGCGGCCGATGGCGAGGTATTTGTCGCGACGCTGGCGGCGCACCTCATCCGGCGACAAATGGATGAGCTCGCCGAGCGCGCGCGCAATCTGATCGCCGACCGTCGACATCGCCTCTTCCGGCGAGCGGTGCGCGCCACCGACCGGCTCGGGAATGATGGCATCGATGACGCCGAGGCTGGCCAAATCCTGCGCCGTGAGCCGCAGCGCCGCCGCCGCGTCCTGCGCCTTTTCCGGACGCCGCCACAGAATGGAGGCGCAGCCTTCCGGCGAGATCACCGAATAGACCGAATTTTCCAGCATGAAGACCTTGTTGCCGGTGGCGATAGCCACGGCGCCGCCCGAACCGCCCTCGCCGATGATCGTGACCACCATCGGCACCCGCAGGTTCAGGCAGGCCTCGGTGGTGCGCGCGATGGCTTCGGCCTGGCCGCGATCCTCGGCAGCAACGCCGGAATAGGCGCCCGAGGTATCGACCAGCGAAATCACCGGCAGGCCGAACCGATCGGCGAGACGGAACACCCGCTGCACCTTGCGATAGCCTTCCGGCATCGCCATGCCGAAATTGTGCTTGAGGCGCGATTTGGT
>JAATGK010000144.1 GCA_015654715.1 Alphaproteobacteria bacterium | reverse complement strand
CGCCGGTGCGGACGCAGCATTTGCCGGCAGCGCCAAAACCGCGAGACCAAGCATCGCCGCATTGCGCAGAACGATGCCTCCCTTCCGCCGTAGCAACATCACCGCCTCGTGCAGGATCATGCGTTTTTCTTTTCAATCATTTGGCAACACGGGACCGCGATACGTTGCGAGGCGTTTCCCGGTTGCCCGGTCGAGCAGCACCATCAACGTCCGCATGGCCGGGAGCTTTTCCACGATTTGGCCGCCGGAGATGCCGTCATGGAGGTCGAGCGATACGTCGTCCGCCGTTTCCGATGCCAAAACATAAAGGACCGCATCCTTAAAAACCTGCGGCCGGATCAATACCGCACTGTCCGCCGGAGCTCCCGTAAACGGCGGGACAAGACTGAGGCGATCAAGCACGTAGCGGTAGACCTCCGCTGTTGTTTCCGGCGCTCCGCCCAATTCGACCGGCGCGGTGACGACAAATAGGCGCCCCTTGCCGTAAGCGGATTCGATATACGTGCGGCCGTCGCGCGACCGGATCATTTCCGAAGCCCGCTGGGTCTTGTTGGCGAAAGTGGCTTGCACCGTTTTCGGCCCCAAGCGGATCGGAATATTGCGAGAGACGAGAGCCGCCGGTTCGCCATCGATGCCGATATCCCGCAGGCGATTGCGCAAGCGCCAGGAAGCGTCGCGTTCCACCGATCCGGTGAGCAATAGGCTTCCCCCCCCGCGCACATAGGCCAGCAACGACTGCCACGTTTCGTCGTTCAGCATCTGCGCCGAAGGCAACACCACCAGTTTCGCGCCCGCGATATCCGCGACGTGGTTCTCTGCCACCAGGCGCGCGGGCATGCGGCACTGGTAATTGAGCACACGCACGGCCCGCTGCTGGGCATCGGTTGCGGCGGCTTGCAGCACCGAGAATTGGGCCGCTTGCGAGGTCAGCACCACGACCGGCTCCGGTTCGGCGTCGGAGACATGGGCGCTCAAGATCTTGGCAAACGCGGCATAAGCGGCGAGAACCCCGGCCTCCGGTTTTTCCGTACCATCGGGCCGGACGGCCCCGATGGTGACCTCCTGCTGCGATCGCATCACCGCGTTGACGTTCCACAACCACTCGATAGCACCGGCACCGGTATTGAGGGCGATGCCGATCTTGCGCTCGAGCAGTTCCGCATCCTCGGCGAGCGTGCGCCGTGGCCGGCCATCCAAATTGGTTTCGGTCATGACGCCGGTTTCCTGCACCAGCATCGGAAGGCCTTTTTGTTTGGCCGAAAGCGAGTCCCAGAGCAGGTCGTCGTTGAACCACCAGCTGTGCATCGTGGTGAAATCCACCGCCGAAGCAAAATAGCTTGGCGACGGACTGATCAGAGATCCGCCTTCATCTTGTCCGACGGTGATCAGCTGGCTGCTGCCGGAATTGCGGATGGCGCCGCGCATCGCGGCCGCCCATTGGGTAAAGGACTCTTGGGTAAAGAGAATGAAGTCATGGACCGCCGCCGGCGTTTTGCCGTCATTGGCGCTCTGCGCCGTGCCGTCATCGTCGCTTGGCACCGCAATCGGGCCATCGGCCAAGACCGTATGCCACGCGGCTTCGATCGCGTGCCGGGTTTTGTAGCGCTGCAGCAGCCAAACGTTCCAGGCCTTCGCTTCGGCAACGTCGCCATTCGCTTTGGTCGTAAAGAAGTGCTGTGGATTGTCGAAACTTGGCTCGTTGATAAGGTCCCAGGCCAAGAACGGAACATCGGCAAAGGCGTGCGCCAAGGAAGCGGCAAAATTGCGCGCCCGCTCCTGTGCGATGGGATCGAGATATGGATTAATGCCGCCGAAGACATCAGGCATGAAGGCGAAGAGCGTGAACTGGACCGGCAGGCCATAACGGCGCGCCGTCATCAAATAGGCTTCGATGGTCCGTAGCGCCCGTTCTTTGGCGATGCCGCGGTCGTCCGCCACATAGTCCCAATCGGTCCAGATGCCGGTGCGCAGCATGTTCATATCGGCGGCGGCGATTTGGGCCATGTCGCGGTCCCAGACATACGGATTGGGATAGCGGAAATACAATCGTTGCGCATCGCTCGCCATATACGTGGTGCCCACTACGGCGACCGGCTTGCGATCGATGCGAAAAGTTTCGCCGGCGACGTCGAGTTTGGGGCCCGCCTTCAGGTAAGCCCGATCACGAATCCAAAAAGCCGTATGCAATGTACCGCATGGCCCGTCAGCGCACGTCAGCTTGATTTCGACGGTATGAAAACCCGGCTTGCCGGAGGTCGGCATCGATACAGTTTCATCGGCGTGCGCTGCGGGTATCGCCAAATGGACCGACCGAACCGCCTCCTGCCGGCCATCGAGGGACACCGAAACGTCGATCCGCGCGAGCTTTCGTTGCTGCTGCACGCTCGTCCATTCGACCTTTATTTGCCAGTCTTCACCCGGCAGATACAACGGATAGGACGGTAGCGCGCGCGCCAGTTCAGCGCCTTGTGTGGCGCGCTTGACCAAGTTGGCCAGCAGCGGCGCGGCCTCGGCGCTGGCAAGAAAAGATGGCTCAAAGGAACAATTGGCCATCACCCAGCGACCACCGCTGTAGGCGTTTTGAAAATGGTCGATTTCAATGACCGGGGCCGCCAGCCGGTGCCCGGCGAAAACGCCGGATACAAGCGGCGTCAACGCCGCGTCATAGGTGCCGCTCGTACCGACACGGGGCGACGTCTCTTTTTGCCCCAGCCTTATCACCACGCTGTAGGCGCGTTGCCAACGCAATGCTGCCAAACCGGCCGGAGCGTCATCGGCGGCAACCACGCTCGCCGCGCCATTTGAGCCGGACGTCGATTGATAATCGCTGATCGATAGTTGGCGCACGAAGGCATACGTCTCAGGCAGCAAACGCCAGTGCTTGCCGATGTGCTCAACCGGTCGCGTAAACGGGCGCCCACCAAGAGTAACGAGATTGCCGCCGCGGGCCAAAAAACGCTGGATGTCGACCCACTGATCGCGCGGGAACGCCGACCCATACGGAACAACGAGAACATCCGCTTGCGGATTTGCCAAGGCATTCGCCAACTGCTCGGCCGCCGCATACTTGGCTGCCGGAAACGCCTGGTGAAGCAAAATATGCGATAGCGGAGCGGTGTCAGCCGATGGGAAATCGCGCTCTTCGAACACCACCGTCACGGCCGCATCGGCCCGGCCAATGGCGAACAAGCAAAGCAGCGCAAAGAACGCCGGCACAATCCTCAAATAGTGCTTCATGTTTCTACTCACATGCTGAGGATACTTGCGGATCGAAACGGAACAGCGGCCAGAGTAATTCGACCAGAGTAATTCGAATCGTATCGTTCAGACAGCCGATCTTAGCGCTATTCGAGGTCTACGGCGGTTTGGCTGCCGGACATCCGAGGTGTTGTCCCGAGCGGCCGAGCGTGACAACCGGAGCGCGCAAAAGGATGAAACTAAAGGCGGCGGCCAAGAGGGAGGTAACGGCCGCCGCCTTTCACTGATCCTACAAACGAGCCCGGACACCGACGGTCAGGCGACGCTCATAGGCGCTCTGGGAGAAGTACTGGCTGGGGAACTGATAGTAATAGTGCTCACCAGCCGCGCCGAGGTTCGAGCCCTGAACATAAGCCGTGACGTTCGGCGTGATGTCATAGCTGACAGAGGCGTCGATGTACTCGGCGGCCTTTTGATACACGGTCATGCCGGTCGTCAGACCCCAGATGTCGTTTTCCGTGTAAGCGCGCTTGCTCCGGAAGTTGTAGGCAAGGCGTGCCTGCAGGCCGTCAAGCTGGTACCAGAGAACGACGTTGGCCTGATGCACGGAATTGTCCTGGAACGGCACCGTCCGCCCCTCAACATCCTTGTATCCCGCATCGCTAGGCGAATACGTGTAGTTGGTGTCCAAGCCCAAGCCGCTCCAGTAACCCGGCAGGAAGTCGAAGCGCTGTTTCCAGCCAATTTCGACACCCTCGACCGTGCCGCCGGACCCTTGGACAACCGTCGAGACCGGCACCTTGCGGCGCACGACGCCATCGGCATCGGGCAAGGCTTCCTGAATGGTGGCGTTCTTCGTGAAGCTGTCGATTTTGTAGACGAACATTCCGACATCCAGCATGCTGCCCGGCGCGAAATACCATTCCACCGACGCCTGATAGTTCGACGACCGCCACGGCTCGAGATTCGGGTTGCCGTTGGAGGTGGCGTTGAGGATGTAAGTCGTATTGCCCTGTGTGTCGGTAAAATAGGCCGGAGTCAGCGCCCCGCCCCACTTTTCGAGGTCGAGCATCGTCATGGCTTTGGCATAGGAGAAGCGGAACTTGAGGTCGTCACGCATATCGAACGCGACGTTGACCGACGGCAGGATGTCGATGAACGAGTTGTCCGTGTTTATCGTGCCGGCATCCAGATTCACGCCGCTGTAGGCCATCGCCGGGCCGACCACATGCTGCGTGACCGACACATCCGTGTTGATGACACGCACGCCGAGGTTGGCTTCGAACGGGAAGTTCGCAGTGCCCTCGAAGTTCGCCTGCACGTAGCCGCTTTGCTGGCTGACGTTCACGGCATAAGTCGAACCAGGATTGGCGACCTTGATCTCGCCGGGGAAGAGCTTGTTCATGTAGTCAAACGGGTGGTCCATGGTTTTGGGATCAAGTGCCCATACGCCCGGAATGCCCTTGGTCGGCCCGAAATCCTTCTCATAGATCGCCTGGTTGCCAAAGCTGCTGAGCAACGTCGGCTCAAGCGCGGTGTAATAGTGTCCGTTGCCGTCGCCGGCCGCACAATATGTCCCCGAACCGTCGATGCCGCCGTTCAAAACCACGTCCATGGCATGCCATTTCACGTAGCAGCCCGCAGGGTTGGTTGCGCCCTTACCGGCGTAGTCAGGGGCGAACAGATTGTAGGCGTCGTTCCTCGCTTCGCGGCCGCTGAAGCGGAACCCGGCCTCGAGTTGGAATTCATCGCTGAAGGCGTACTTGCCGTCGCCACGAATGGCCCTCAGATTGGCATATTGGTCGTAATTGCTTTCCGAAGAGAGCGTGCCGATGGCGTAGGAATTTTCGTTGGCGACGAACGACGGCAAGTTGGCCCACGTCTGCGATGAGCCGTAAAGCACGTTGATAACGGGCGAGCCGTTGTAGCCGTTGGCGTTCAGGCAGCCAGTTCCCGACGCATAATCGGAGGTCGGGTAGAAGTTGCAGCCGGGCGCGGGATGCGCCGAACTTGTGCTGTAATCGCTGGCGTTCAGCCAGTTCGAGCCGTTCGACATTTCCTGGTCGGCATAGACATTGATGTCGTGCTTGGTCGCCATGCCATAGATGCCCCGGATGCTGCCGGTAAACTTGCCGCCGTTATCGTAGTTCAGTTGCAGGTTGAAATTCGTCGAACTGGAATCGTAGCGGTCCATTTCCGTGTAGGACTTCAACCGCGTGGAATTCAAAGCATAATTCTGAACAGTGTAGATTTCCGAACCGTCCGTAGAGGCATAGCCAGTGTCGGTACTTGCAGCAGGCGTGAACCAATCCCAGCTCTGCCACTTGTTTTCATCGACCATACCGATGGTGTTGTTCAGTTCGGTCTGATGCGTGTAGAAAACGTCGGCCGTCGCGGTAAAGCCGTCGCCGATGTCGTATTGCGCCGAGCCGTTGACGCCGGTGCGCTTGCGCTCGGTGGTTTTGTTATAGGCGGAATGGCCGACATAAGAGAAGAATTCGCTGCCGGGGATATCGGTTTTGTACCCGGACCAGCTCGCGCCGCCCTCGAGGCCGTTATAGTAGTTGGCAAGCGTCGTGTCGGAATACACGCCGGAAATCAGCGCTCCGAACCGGCCCGCATTGTAGGACACCAGGGCGTCGACGACAGGCTGCCACGTGTGCGTCCGATTGCCGACGGTCGTGCCGGCATCAATCGAAGCCGTCAGCCCGGAAGGCATTTCGAGCGGCCGACGGGTCTTCAAATTGATCGTTCCGGAAACACCGGCATTGAGAAGATCGGCGGTCGACGATTTCATGACGTCGGCACCGGCGAAAAGCTGCGACGGAACGTCGGTGAAATTCGGCTGAACCGTGGTGATCGAATTGGCGCCGAGGAATTCTTCGCCGTTCAACCCGACCGTCACTTCCGGCAAGCCGCGGATATTGATGCCGGCGCCTTCGCCTGCGTCACGGTGGATCTGCACGCCCGGGAGGCGCTGCAACGAGTCGGAAATCGTGGTGTCAGGCAGCTTACCGATGTCTTCGGCAACGATGCTATCGACAATCGAAGACGCATTGCGTTTGACGTCGATCGCTTTCTGCTCAGCCCCCTTGACGCCAAGAACAACGACCGTCTCGATCGTTTGGCTATCTTCGGCGAAGGCGGGCGGGCTGGCCTCATAGAGGCCGGCTGCCAGGAGCACGACCAGCATCGCTGACGACGAATATAGAGTCTGGTGGCACTTCATAAGTTGTTTCCTTTGTTGAGCCCTGGTCATTTCGACGGTCGGTGCCGTCGTACTTTGTCGTTGGGATATCGATACCCTCGACATTGCCTAGCGGCAAGTATAATTTGCGGCTTGATTGGTGGTTTTTCCAAACGTCCAGCAAAAATGTCACATGCTTTCGAATGGACTGATTTATCGATAACTGTAATGTGGCGATGATAAGGGTTCCTCTGATGCTACCACCGTTCGTGCGTTTCGGTTCAAAAACCCCGGTGCGGGCAAAGTGTGACGCGCTTCCTCGGGTTGTCGCTGCAACGCATCATGACTGTGGAGGATGTCCGTGATTCATATCGGCATCGATTTCGGCGGCACGAAAGTTGAGGTAGCAGCGTTAAATGTTGCCGGCGAGTTTCTGACGCGCAACAGAACCGCCAACCCCGGGAACTATGAGCGTGCCATCCGGACGATTCGCGAAATGGTGGCCGCCATCAAAGCCGAACACGGTTCCGCCTGCACGATCGGCATCGGCGTACCGGGCTCGATTTCGATCACGACCGGCAAAATGCGCAACGCCAATTCGACCTATCTCAACGGCCGACCGTTCCGGGAAGACTTGTGCAAAGCGCTCGGACAAAATGTTTACTTGGCGAACGATGCGAACTGTCTGGCGATGTCCGAGAGTTTCGACGGCGCCGCCGCCGGATCGCATATTGCGGCCGCCATTATCCTCGGGACGGGCTGCGGCGGCGGGCTTGTCGTCGATTGCCAGCTGATCGAAGGCCGGAACGGAATCGCCGGCGAGTGGGGTCATCTGTCCTTGCCCTTCCCCACCGCCGAGGAAGCGCCGGGGCCGCAATGCTGGTGCGGCAAACATGGCTGCCTGGAGACGTGGATATCTGGAACCGGCTTTCAGCGCGATTTCCAAGCTAGCAGCGGTATCGCCCTCACCTCCGAAGAGATTATCGAGCGGTTCCGCGAAGGCGATAGCGTCGCGGTGGCTGCGTTCGAGCGCTGGCTTGATCGGCTGGCGCGGGGACTGACTGCGATTTGCGGGGTCATCGATCCGGATGTTGTGGTGCTTGGCGGCGGGCTTTCGAATGTCGAAGAAATCTACGAACGGCTTCCCAAACTCGTGCCGAAGTATTTGTTCTCCGACGCCTGGACGACGCGTGTGATCAAGGCGAAATGGGGGGATTCGTCCGGGGTGCGCGGCGCCGCCCGGCTGTGGTCGTCGGCAAATATCCCCCGTGGTGAGAGTAAGGTTCTGGAAAGAGCGCGCGTGGGAAGCCCCTAACCCGCCGAAAGCCAAAACGGTGGTAACGATAACATCCGCGCTCTCAAGACGAATCCAAAGACACCTCGCGGCATAGTGGGGAGGATAAGATGGCTATGGAGCGGATGCGGCGCGCACGGACACGGCGCCAATACGCGCGCCTCTCGGCGACGGCGCTCGTCGCCGGTATTGTTATCGGTTGCACCGCCTTCGCGACGCCGGCGACGCCTGAGGTGCTCTGCTGCGTGCACGTTGAACAGACCCGATTGCTCGATCCGTCCGGCCGAGAACTGCAGGTGCGTGGCATCAATGTCGTGCCGAAGAACGCGACCGACTATACCGGCGACCTTGGCCCGCAAGACTTCGCAGCCATCCGCAGCTGGGGCATGAACACCGTGCGTCTGGGCATTTTCTGGGACGGTCTGGAACCACACCCCGGGCAGTTTGACACCGCCTATCTCGATCGCATCGCCCGTCTGGTCGAAGCCGCCAAGGCACAAGGTTTGTTGGTGCTGCTCGACATGCACCAAGACCTCTACAGCGTGGAGTTCAGCGACGGCGCGCCGCGCTGGGCCACACTGGACGACGGCAAACCAAACCCGCAAGTCACCGCCTGGAGCGACGCCTATTACGTGAGCCCGGCCGTGCAAACGGCGCTCGACCACTTCTGGGCCAACAGCCCCGCTTCCGACGGTGTCGGTCTGCAGGACCATTACGCCCGCGTCTGGCAGCTCGTGGCGAAACGTTTCCGCGATGAGCCGGCCGTGCTCGGTTACGACTTGATGAATGAGCCCTTCCCCGGCCAGGACGCCGGACGGGTCCAAGCCGCCATGATGGCGCGGCTGTCCGAGCTGCTGGCAAAGCGGCCCGGTGGCGCCCACCCGTCGG
>JAATGK010000006.1 GCA_015654715.1 Alphaproteobacteria bacterium | reverse complement strand
TGCGCACCGGCGCCAAATTGGAAGAACCGGAAGTCTAGCGCTGGGGCACCGCCACCGCCGGGCCTTCGCACCACTGCGACGTCAGCGGCACACCGTGGCGGTCGATGATTTTGGCGGCGTGTTCATAGCCTTCCTTGATGGCGCGATCGAAGCTTCGCCAATCGAGCGGATTGATCCCTTCCAGCGGCGGCTCGAACAGGAAATCGGCTTCGTCGCGCACCAAGCGGCGCTGCGCTTCCGAACCCACCGTGCCGGTGCGCATCAAGACATCGAAGATTGACGGCGTGCCGCGCATGCGCTGCCAGATCAGGCGCCAGACCGGACGCTCGCCATAGCGGCGGTCGCGCACCGAAAAATCGATCTCGCCGGTGACGTCGGACGCGATCAGCGGACCGATGCGGCGCTCGCGCATCAGATCGACCGGCAAATTGTTCATCACCCCGCCGTCGACGAGCAGATGGCCGCGCGAATTGACCGGCGGCATGATACCGGGCAGACCGGCGCTCGCCCGCAAGGCACGCCAGAGATAACCGGTGCGATGTTCGTGAATACGCCCGGTGGTAAGATCGGAGGAGATGCAGAAATAAGGCCGCGCCAGATCCTCGATGCGCATCGACCCGAAGTGGGTACGCAAAAGTTTGGTGACCTTGCGCCCGCGCACCAATGCGATCAGCGGCAGAGTGTAATCCGACAAGGGTTTCGCCGTGACGAACACCGCGCGCATGCGATCGGAGAGTTCCTCGATGCTCCATTCGGCGGCCAGTCCGGCGGCGACGATCGCGCCCATCGACACTCCGCCGAGATAATCGAACGGCACCCCCGCCTCGGCGAGCGCCTTGACGACGCCGACATGGGCAAAGCCGCGCGCGCCGCCGCCGCCGAGCACCAGCCCGACCGCCCGTCCCGCCACGCAGCGCGCCAAGCGCCGGATATCGTCCGCGCAGTCCTGACGAATGTGGTGATGGGATTCGAACAGGCCGCTGTGAAAAGCGAAATGCTCCGGCAACGCGCCGCGATTGCCGTATGGGTGCAGCAGCAGGAGTTCGGGCAGACCGCAGACGCGTTCTTTGACGGCGCGGACGGGCTGCGGCGGCAGCGGCCGACCCACGCGCGCAAACAGATAGATGCGGTCGGCTTGGCGCATGCAGTGCTGGGTCCAGGCACTATCGGGCGTATCGCCGCGATAGAAGACGACGTCATGCGCGGCTTCGAAGGTGTGGAACCACTCGGCCGATTGCCCGGAGGCGGTGGCATCGAGCACGGCGGCCTTGGCCCCCATATCGGTCAGCGCCGCCGCGATGCGATGGGCCACCGGCTCTTCGGCCAAGCCGTCCTGCAACGGCACGATGGCAAACGTCTTGGGGCGGACGTGCTCGCGCGGCGACCGGGTGGTTTCCAAAAGACGCCGCGCCATCACCCGCATCATGTCGATCATCACGCGGGGATGCTTGGCGACCAGGGCTTCGAACGCCCCCGGCCCGATGCGCAACAACTCGGTATCGCGCAGCGCCACCAATTCGGCGGAATGCTCTTCAGCGAACAGACTGACCTCGCCGACGGTTTCGCCGGGCGGCACTTGTGCGATCAGGCGGCGGCGGCCGGAGGCGTCTTCCACCATGACGCCGAGCGCGCCAGTGACCACCAGGAACAAGGCGGTCTCATTTTCGTTGTCGCGCCGCAGGTGCGTACCACCCGGCAGACCGAACCAGCAGGATTCGCCGATCAGCCGCCGCACCGCGCCTTCCGACAATCCCGCCAGAAGTGAAAACCGCGACAGCCGTTCATACAAAACCTTGGTGGTGCCGGAGCCGGAGAGCAATGCGGACAGAAACGGCAACGCCATCGCTTCTCCTGACCTTTCACCTTCACATTACCATGCCGTCCAGCCGCCATCGACTGCAAGGGCCGCGCCGGTCACATAGCTCGATGCCTTGCTGGCCAGGAACAGCAGCGGTCCGGCGATTTCGTCGTTGCGCCCGAAGCGGCCGAGCATTGTCTTGCCCGCCAGCCGCGCCGCAAAGGCGGGATCATCCTCGGAGATCTGCGGCCGGGGAAACGGCCCCGGCACCAGCGCGTTGACGCGGATTTTCTCGGCTGCCAGTTCGGCCGCCAAATGACGGGTGAGTTGCAAGAGCGCCGCCTTGGCCGGACCGTAATGGAACGGGCTGGCCTGTTCCGGCTTGGCATAGATGCGCTTGTCGGGCGCCACGGCGGCGTACATCGAGGCGATGTTGACGATGCGCGCTTCGCCGGCGGCTGCCACCGCCTTTTTCAGGGCGGGCAACGCGGCGCGCGCGGCTTCGAAGGCGGCGGTCACGCCGGACATATAGGTGGTGGCGAAATCGGACGGCTCCAGCGCCGCAAACGGCTTCCCCACCATCAGGATGGCGTTGTTGACCAGGACGTCGAGACGGGCACGTCCGGCGAAAAAACGGCGAACCACCGCGGTATCGGCGACATCGAACGGCGCGCATTCGCAACTGAAGCCGTCCTGCTTCAGCTCGGCGGCGAAGGCTTCGAGCTTTTCGGCGCTGCGGCCGTTGAGAATGATGTGGGCACCGGCCTCGGCCAAGATGCGCGCCATCGGACGGCCGAGATGTCCGGCAGCCCCGGAAACGAACGCGACAGCGCCATCGAGGCGGAACAGGTCTTCGATCATTGCTTTTTCTGCTTTGGGGGCCATAGCGCCGGATTGAGAAGCTGTTCCGGCAAATGCGGCAGGCGGCCGTCGACCAGCCGGCATTCCTCGGCATTGAGCGGCCGTTTCAGCGCCAGACGCAAATTGCGGTCGAGCTGCGCTTCGGTTTCGAGGCCGATCACCACACCGGCGATGAAATCCTGGCCGCGGGCATAAGCCAGGCACAAATCGGCGGCATCATCACGCGCAAGATCGCGCGCCAATCCGGCAATTTCGGCGAGGACAGCGGCCGGATCGACGCCAGGGATCGCCGGCCACACGGCCGGATCGTCCGCTGCCAGGATTCCTTGCAGGAAAACGCTGCGGACATGCACCACCACATCGGGGCGCGCCGCGCACCGGTCGATGATGCCGGCCTCACGCCACCGCCAGTCCAACAGGTTGAACGGCATCTGGATATGCTGCACGGCGGAGCAAGCGAGCGCGGCGGCGGCTTCCGCCGGCGACTGCACCGACACGCCGAGGCGGCGGATGGTTCCGGCGCCGACATATTCCAACAACCGCTGCCAGATCACGCCGCCAAAAGCGGTTATATGCGCGGCACGATGCAACAACAGGCAATCGAGACTGTCCTGGCACAGCGCCGCGCACGACCGGGCGATGCTGGCCTCGACTGCAGACACAACCTCAGCGGGTGTTGCGTTTTCCGTCAATTCGTTCAAGGGGCTGAGTTTGGTGACCGTGAAAACGGGGCGGCCTGACAGCGCTTCCCCAAGCCTCTCCTCGGCATCGCCATAGGCGCGGGCGGTATCAAATTGGCGGATTCCTGAATCGGCAGCGCGG
>JAATGK010000395.1 GCA_015654715.1 Alphaproteobacteria bacterium | reverse complement strand
GATGTCTTCGGTGAGGCCGAAGACCTTGCCAACCTCGCGGATCGCACTCCTTGGCCGATAACGGATCACGGTTGCGGCCAGCGCGGCGCGATGGCGGCCATAGCGCGCATAGATGTCCTGGATCACTTCCTCGCGGCGCTCATGCTCGAAGTCGACGTCGATGTCGGGCGGTTCTTTGCGTTCCTGCGAGACGAAGCGCTCGAACAAGAGGTCGACCTGCATCGGATCGACGGCAGTGATGCCGAGCACGTAACAGACTGCGGAATTGGCGGCCGAGCCGCGGCCCTGACAGAGGATATTGCGGTTCTTGGCGAAGGAAACGATGTCGTGGACAGTGAGGAAATAGGGCGCGATTTGCATCTTGCCGATCAGCCGCAATTCCTTTTCCAAGGTTTTGCGAACCTTGCCGGGGATGTTGCCGAAGTAGCGATCCTCGGCGCCGGCCCAGGTCAGATCCTCAAGATGGGCTTGCGCCGTCTTGCCGGGCGGCACCGGTTCATCGGGATAGTTGTATTTGATCTGGTCGAGAGAAAACCGCATCAGTTCCGCCAGACGCAGCGTCTCGGCCAGCGCCTCGGGCGCGGCGGCGAACAAATCGGCCATCGCCTCGGGCGACTTCAGGTGCCGCTCGCCATTGGCCTCCAAGAGATGGCCCGCCGTTTTCAGCGTGACGTGTTCGCGGATGCAGGTGAGCACGTCCTGCAACGGGCGGCGTTCGGGGGCGTGATAAAGGGTATCGTTGGTGGCAATGAGCGGCACCCCGGCGGCATGGGCCACCGCCTGCCAGTGGCGCAGCCGGCGCCGGTCGTCGCCATGCAGCGGCATCGTCACCCCAAGCCAGACCCGGCCGGGCGCGACGCCTTGCAAATTCTCCAGAAGACCTTGAATGTCTTCAGGATTTTCGAGCGGAGGAACCTCCTCCCGGCCGCCGCCAGCAAGATAATTGTTCCACGCTTTCTTGAGAGGACCCACCGTTCCCGGCCGGGCGGGCAGAACCACCAGCAGCAAGCCTTCCTGCCATTGCAGCAGATCGTTCAGGCCGAGAACGCAGTCACCTTTCGGCGCCCGCAGCTTGCCCGCACTGAGGAGCCGGCAGAGGCGCCCGTACGCGGCCCGATCGGAGGGATACGCCACCATGTCGGGAGCGCCGTCGGCAAACACCAAACGGGCACCGACCAGAAGCTTGGGCTTTTCGCCTTCGATTTGCAGCCAGGTATCGTAGGCGCGCACCACGCCAGCCAGCGTATTGCGATCGGCGATGCCGATGGCGGCCAGCCCGAGCGCGGCCGCGGTCGTCACCATCTCGGCCGGATGCGAAGCGCCGCGCAAGAAAGAGAAGTTCGTCGCCGCCGCGATCTCGGCATAAGAGGTCATGCGAACACCCCGTGCAGAAACCAGCGGATGCCGTGTTCGCGGTAAAGCCAGAAGCGGCGGCCTTCTTCGTCTTCGGCGCGGAAATAATCGCGATCCGGCGCGCCCTGTTGATCAATGGGCGCGTGCCACCACTCCATGGCGATGCGCTCGGGCCCTTCCATCCGGCGAATCTTGTGAACGACATGGCGCCAGCGCAGGCGCACCGTGTCGCCGGCAAGCAGGCTGACCGGTTCGGGCGACAGCAGCCGCAAAGGCCGCCGCGGCGCTTCGTGAGCGGTGCGAGTTCTTTGCCAATGTTGCCGCATAGGTTCGGCGTATTGCGCCGGAACGGCAGCAAAGGCGTTTTCCGGGATATGGGTGTCGCGAGGCTGCAACGACAGCACGCGATGGGCGCCGAAGCGGGCCGCCAGCCGGTCGACCAAAAAGCGGATTTCCTTGGCACGCGATTCATCGTTGCCGAGCGTCGCCGCTTCCACCTGGCAAGGCTCGGTGCGCTCCGCCTCCAAGCGGATGAGATCGAAACCAAAGCCGGGATCGACGGGATCGGCGAGCGCATCGAGTTTCTCGCGAAACAGCCGTTCGATGATCGCCGGTTCGCGCGTCGGCGCCCCGGTTTCCACCGCAATGCGACGTACGCTGCCATCGGCGCGGAAAAACACGGCCCGTAAGGCGCGCGCCCCTTCGCCGCGTTCCTCCAGATTCTTCGCCAGCCGTTCCGCCAATAGCTTGATGGTGGCGAGCATCGTTTCCGCCGCGGTGACGGGCTCGGCATACCGGCACTCGGCGCGGTAATCGGGCAGCGGCCGGCGCGGCGAAATCGGCACTTCGGCCCGGCCCATAGCGGTGTCGAGGGCGAACACCATACCGGCCCCGAAACGGGCGGTCAGTTCGGCGCGACCGCGGTGCGCCACTTGCCCGATCGTCTTCAGTCCGGCGCGGCGGAAGGCGTGCACGCTGATGGGATCGAGACCCAACGCGGCCACCGGCAGCGGCGCCACCGCGTCACTGTCTGCCCCCAGCGGCACCACGGCTCCGCGACGATACCGGGCCAAAGCGCGCGCCGCCAAAGCGGTTCCAGCCAGCGCCCCCGCCACGGTAAAGCCTTGCCGCTTCAGGTCGGCGCGTAGACGATCCAGCATCGCTTGTTCGCCGCCGAACAAATGCGTGGCCCCGGTGACATCAAGCAGCAGGCCATCGGGCGGATCCAGCGCCACGAACGGCGTGAAGCCGTCGCACCAATCGGCAATTTTCTCCAACAGACGTTGGTCCGCCGGTTCGTTCGCCGCCATCACCTTAAGGGCGGGAACCATGGCGCGGGCGCTGGCAAGCGCCATGCCAGGGGCAAGACCGAGCGCCGCCGCCTGGCGATCGACAGCGGTGAGCCGCATCGCGCCCTCGACTTTCGCGACGATGATGAGCGGCAGCGCCGCATCAGGCGGCGGACGCTGCAGCCATCGCCGCTTGAGACGGTCGGTCGGCAGACGCCAGAACCACAGCGCCACGATCCGCCGGGCGGAAGACACCATCGTCACAACTCCATTCCAGGGTCCAATGCCCCGCCGGCCCATGCCGGTTGCGCTGCAATTCCACGTCGAACACCGGCCGCCCCCAGTCCTCGCCCTCCTCCGAAGGAGCGGCGCGGAGCAGCCAGCGGGTTTCGGCGCCGCCGATGCCGGAGGATTCGGCCGCCAGGCGCAGCAGAAAAACCGTCACCCCGCCCGCGCCCGCCGCCAGCGCCAGCCGCCGATACGCCACCAGATCGAGCAGCTTGGGGGCGCCGGTCAGTTCGATCACCACCGCCCCGAGGGCGGCGCAGGTGAGCGCGTCGGCCGCCGCCCGCAAGGCACTGGCGGCATCCGGCACCCGCAACAACACCAGCCGGGACGGATCGAGACCCAGTTCCAACAGGCCGGTGGCAGCCAATTCGCCAAATTCGAGCCCGGCATAATCCTGGCGAATCCAGAGCAGCGGCCCGCCGAGGCGCACCGTGAGCCCGGCGACAAAGCCCGCCGCCGCGGCTTCATGCGAGGGCGCCGCGAAAACCTCATGCAAGCCGCCGCGCATCAGCCCGCCGCAAAGTGTTCCATCCAGCCGCGGCACCCCCAGCGCCACCCGGGCGCCAAGCGGCTCGGCGGCGGCGAGGACGGCGCGTAAATGCATGAATTTGGGATCACTCGCGGACATAATTCTGCGGTCTCCGGACACGTGCGCGCCTGAGGGGAAGCTGAGGAGTGAGGCTAGAACAAAAACGGAACAAATGTCAAGGTGAGGGGTGTCACACCCCCGTCCCGGCACCGCGGCGGCCCTAAGCCGAACGGCTGGTTTTGCGTGTCGGAACTGGGCATCTCGCCGCGTTGAAATTGGTGCCCGCGCACCTACTTTTTTAATCGCTCTTTGACCGCGCTGGGAAGTCACTGCAACGCATTTGCAGGCGCATATGTCCTGGATTGTTTAGAAAGATTCGAATTCGATTCTAGCAGGCTGCCACGCCGGTCAGGGTGTTCTCCACCCGGTTGGGGGGCGCGGCTCGCAAGGCGATTGTTTTGGTGCCGCCGCGGCTTAGCGGAAAAAACGAGGAATTGAATTCACGTTTTCGCATTTTCCGCCGCTCGATGGCCGCGGCAGCCGCGGATAAAAATAAGTAGTTTTCCTAATCAACCGATTTACTTCGCATTAGTTAAGCGGCTTCAGTCTCTTGCCTGTGCTCGTGGGATGTCGCGCGCATAGCAAAGGCTGTCATGTTCATGCCGACCAAAGCCCGCGCCTCTAAGCCCAGCGTCTGGGTGTGCATCACCATTCTGACGCTGCTGGCCGCATTGTGGAGCGGCTATGCCTGGCTGACGGTCAGCGAATACAACGACCGCCTCGTCGAAGAACGTGCCGATTTGCAAGGCGCGTCCCGCTCCTACGCCAATTACGTGGCAATCCTCGCCACCTTCGAACACAACATCCCTTATGGCATCGCCAGCGACGACAAACCGGAAAACGTCGATCTGGTGTTCTCCTCGAAGCTGCTCAAAAAATTCCGCAAGGACGCCGCCGCTGCGGCAGGCACGGTGTTCGAAATCCGCCCGGCCGGCGCCAAGGACCCAACTATTCCCGACAACATGCTGGCCGAGCACGCCGAACGCGACGGTTACGTCATCCTCACCACCCGGCCGCGCGATCTGGTGCTGGCGCCATGGCGGCGCGGCGCCGAAGTGGAAGGCGGCGGACTGGCCGTCATCACCTTATTGACGCTGATCCTCGGCACCATTCTGATCCTGCAACTGCGCAAGCGCGAAACGATGGAAGCCGTCCTCCTCGCCGCCAAGGAACAAGCCGAGGCCGGCAACAAGGTCAAATCGGAATTCCTGGCCAATATGAGCCACGAAGTCCGCACCCCGATGAACGGCGTGCTCGGCATGAGCGAACTTCTGCTCACCACTGAACTCAACCCCGAACAGCGCCGCTTTGCCGAAGTGATCCACGAATCCGGCGAGGCGATGCTCACCGTCGTCAACGACATTCTGGATATTTCCAAGCTGGAAGCTGGCAAGCTCGAAATCAACCGCTCCGAATTCGATCTCAACGCCACCGTCGAACGCGCCGTCGCGGTGATGGTGGGCAAGGCGCGGGAAAAGAGCCTCGACCTCGTCGTCTTCGTCGAGCCGCAGGCGCGCGGGGTCTATCTCGGCGATTCGATGCGCATCCGCCAAGTGCTGCTCAACCTGATGAGCAACGCCATCAAGTTCACCGACAAGGGCGCGGTATCGGTTCTGGTGCGGCGTGCCTCGTCGCTGCCCGGCGACGACGTGCCGTTGCGCTTCGAAGTCACCGACACCGGCATAGGTATCGCGGAAAATCAACGTCAGCGCCTGTTCCAGAAATTCTCCCAGGTCGACGCTTCGGCGACGCGCCGCTATGGCGGCACCGGTTTAGGCTTGGCCATCTGCAAGCAGCTCGTCGGACTGATGGACGGCCGGATCGATCTGAACTCGGCGCCCGGCAAGGGCGCGACCTTCTGGTTTGAGTTGACGATGCCGCGCCTCAGTGCCGCCGCGCTCCACACCGAAAGCCTGCCCGCCTACACCAAGACGCTGAGAGCGCTGATGGTCGACGACATCCCGACCAATCTGGAACTTTTGGGCCGCCAGCTTCGCATGCTCGGCATGGAAACTGCGGCCAGCGAAGACGCCTTTGCCGCCATGGCCGAGATGGAACAGGCCTGGCATCGCGGCAAGCCCTACGACATCGTGTTCCTCGATCACATGATGCCGGGCAAGACCGGTGTCGAACTCGCCCGCGATATCCGCGCCGCTCAGAAATTCCAGGATTGCAAGCTTGTGCTGATAACCTCGGCGGGCCGCCAAGCGCTGCAAGGCGAAGACGTTCGCTTCGACTATGTGCTGGAAAAGCCGCTGCGCCAGCAGTTCCTGCACGACTGCCTGGTGTCGCTCCTGGCCGCGCAAAAGGACGCCGAGCCGCCCGCCAAAATGTCTGCCGCTACGGCCGACCAATCGAAGCCGCTGCCCGGCAAACCGTGGCCCCTCGCCATCCTGCTGGCCGAAGACAACCGCATCAATCAGAAGTTCGTGCTGGCGCTCTTGGAACGGACTGGCCACACGGTCGACGTGGTCGATACCGGCCTCAAGGCGGTCGAAGCGGTGATGAAGAACCGCTACGACGTCGTCTTGATGGACATCCAGATGCCGGAGCTGGACGGCGTGGCGGCGACGACGCGCATCCGCAAGCTCAAAGGCGCCAAAGCCAAGGTGCCGATCATCGCCATGACCGCCAATGCCATGATCGGCCAGCGCGAAGAGTATTTGCGGGCCGGGATGGACGACTACATTGCCAAACCGATCCAGTCAGCCCAGCTCATCTGCAAGCTGGAAAGCATCGCCCGGCGCCACCAGCCGAGTGCTGAAGGCCAAACCCCGCCCGGCGCGACCGAAGCCCTCGCTGACGCCGCGGCCAAGTTGCGCGCCCTCCTGCCCGAGCGCCAACCAGAGCCGGACGACAACATCACCAAGAAAATAGCTTAAGCCGGAATCCCTCCGAACGGCACGATCTTGTTGTCGGCATCGTGGCCGATGTCGGCGCGGCCGAGATAGGGGATTTTCGCCCGCGCGCACCAGTCCTGAACGATGTCCTCTTCGCTGCGGGCAAAATCGGGATCGTTGGGCAGAATGTCGCTCACCCGCCCGAGGCGGATGCCGGCGACGCGCTGGATCGCCGGATGGGAGGTCAGGTGAAACATGGTGCGGTCGATGGCGTAAAGATACTCCGATACCTCTTCCAGCATCAGCACATGGTCGGCGAGATTGGGCTCAAGCGGCGTGCCGAGGAGGTGGCTCAGCACCACCATGTTAAAGGCGACCGCCGGAACACCCGGCTGCAACGACGGCTCCAGAGTGATGGCATCGGCCGTATTCAGCCAGTCGAGCGCGCGCTGGATCGCCGCATCGCCGCCAGGGCGGGCCAGATCGGCCACCATCGGACCATGGGCGACGCGGCAACCCTTGGCATAAAGCCCGGCCAGCAGGAACCCGGCATCGCTATAGCCGAGATAGACCTTCTCGCGGGCGTAGGTGTTGAGCTGGGACAGCACCCGCTCGGCGATGCGGCAAGAGCCGTAGCCGCCACGGGCGAACCACACCGCATCGAAATGGGGGTCGTTGGCGATATCGAGGAAGGCGCGGGCGCGCGCCTCGTCGTCGCCGGCAAAATGGCCGTCGGACAAGAAGCACTGGGGATGGATGAGGAGCTGCGGGCCGTCGTCCATATCCCCCGCCTGGAGGCGGACGCGATCGGCAATCACCGGGTCGAGACGGGCGGCGGGCGCGACGACGCCGATCAATTTGATGCGCATGCGACTTCCCCATTCTCGAGCGGGCTTTTATAAGCTTGGGGTATGAGTCTGGATAGACGCTATTTCTTCTGCGGCATCGGCGGCAGCGGCATGCTGCCTTTGGCCATGATCGTCGCCGGGCGCGGCGCCCACATCGCCGGGTCCGATCGCGCCCGCGACCAGGGCCGCAGTCCCGAAAAATTCGCTTATCTCGCGGCGCACGGCGCCAGCCTGTTTCCGCAAGACGGCAGCGGCGTCACCGATCCTGCAACCACCGTCGTGGTCTCGACCGCGGTCGAAGCGAGCGTGCCGGACGTCGCGGCGGCGCATCAGATCGGCGCCCGCATCGAAACCCGGGCCCAGTTGCTCGCCCATCTGTTCAACTCGGCACGCGCCCCCATCGGCATCGCCGGCACCAGCGGCAAATCAACCACCACCGGCATGCTGGGCTGGATCCTGGCGGCGACAGGGCGCGATCCCACCATCATGAACGGCGCCGTGATGAAAAATTTCGTCAACGCCGCGGCACCGTTCGCCAGCGCCCGCGTCGGCAAAGGCGAAACCTTCGTCAGCGAAGTCGATGAAAGCGATGGGTCCATCGCGCTCTATCGCCCCCATATCGCCGTGCTCAACAACGTCGCCCACGATCACAAATCGATGGATGAGCTGCGGGTGCTGTTCCGCGAGTTTCTCGGGCGGGCGACGACCGCGGTGGTCAATCGCGACAATGGCGAAGCCGCCGCCTTGGCGGGGCCGAATGCGGTCACCTATAGCCTTGAGGATTCAGGCGCCGCAGTGTTCGGATTCGATCTAACGCCGGCGCAGGACGGCATCCGTTTCGCGGTCAAGGAAGGCGGCAACGTCGTCCGGCTGAAGCTGAAAGTGCCGGGGCGCCATAACGTCGCCAACGGTTTGGCAGCGCTGGCGGCGGCACGGGCCGTGGGGGTGCCGCTGGAAGAAGCGGCCGAAGCGCTCGCCGGGTTCGAAGGCGTCAAGCGGCGGCTGGAACTGGTCGGTTCGGCGGGCGGCATTACCGTCTATGACGACTTCGCCCACAACCCCGACAAGATCACCGCCACGCTCTCGACCCTGCACGATTTTCCCGGACGGCTCTTGATCTGTTTCCAGCCGCACGGCTTCGGGCCGTTGAAATTGATGAAGGACGGCTTCATCGACGTGTTCGCCAAGGGGCTCGCCCCCGACGATGTGCTGGTGATGCCTGAGCCGGTCTATTTCGGCGGTACCGTCGATCGCAGCGTGTCGAGCGGCGAGATCGTGGCCGGGGTCGCGGCGGCGAGGCGGCAGGCGTTTGCATTTCCGACCCGCGACCAATGCGGCGACAAGCTGCTGGCGCTGGCAAGGCCCGGCGACCGCGTGGTGGTGATGGGGGCGCGCGACGACACGCTATCCACCTTCGCCGCCGGATTGCTCAACCAACTCGGCTGACTTTTCCCACAATCCCTAGACCCATCCGGGGTGCTTTTGCGCCAGCGGTTGATCTTGGTTTTGCGGAATCCGCAATTATCTCCTCCCCCTTCCCCCACCCCAAAACCAGAGAGGGCGCGACACGTTCCGGAATTGAATTCGTATTCCTCGAAACAATAAGCATCTTAAATGCGCCTCGCGAACGCGGCGCAGATGCGTTTATCCAGCGCGGTCAAACAGCCTTTTTGAAGTGAGAAGTGCGGAGGCAATTTTCAAGGCGGCGGAATGACCGCTTGGCACAAGGATCAGACCCTCACCTCCCTCAAGGGCATGGCTATCGCATATGAGCTTTAGTGAGGTGTCATCGCCCGCAACTGCGGGCGACTCAGGTGGTGTTGCTCCGGCCTGAGAGGTTTAGATCAAGCATTTTCCGGAAAACGCGAGGCCGCGAGACCTAGGCTCAGGACCTATTAATTTTCTTGCGCAAGACGGGTTTGATTGATTCATTGGTGGCACTCGGAGGTGCTTCGATGAGCGATCTGATCTGGCTGACGAAGGCGCAGATGCGTCGGATTGAGCCCTATTTTCCGTTGTCACACGGGGTTCCGCGGGTTGATGACCAGAGGATCATCAGCGGGATCATCTTCGTTCTGCGCAACGGGCTGCGTTGGCGCGATGCACCCAAAGAGTACGGGCCACACAAGACGATCTATAACCGGTTCATCCGTTGGAGCCGCCTTGGTGTGTTCAACCGGATCTTCGCCGCGTTGTCGGCCAAGGGCGGCAAACCCGACCGGCTGATGATCGACGCCACCCACCTCAAGGCCCATCGCACGGCGGCGAGCCTGCTCAAAAAGGGGCTGTTCCCCGATGTATCGGACGAACCAAAGGCGGCTTGAACTCCAAACTCCACGCCGTGTGCGACGGACAGGGGCGCCCGCAGGTTATGCTGCTCAGCGAAGGTCAGATGAGCGATTACAAAGGTGCCGCCCTGATGCTGGATGCCTTGCCGCCCGCCAAGGAAATGCTGGGTGACCGAGGCTACGACGCCAACTGGTTCCGCGAGGGCTTGGCCGAGCGCGGTATCGCTGCGTGCATCCCATCAAAGGCCAACCGAAAAGTCCCGATCCCGCATGACCGCGTGCTCTATCGCCAACGACACAAGATCGAGAACATGTTTGGCAAGCTCAAAGACTGGCGGCGCATCCACACCCGCTACGACCGCTGCGCCCACACATTCTTTTCCGCCATCTGCATCGCAGCGATCGTCATCTTCTGGATCAATCAATGAGTCCTGAGCCTAG
>JAATGK010000427.1 GCA_015654715.1 Alphaproteobacteria bacterium | reverse complement strand
GCAAAACGCCAGAAATTCGTCGCCGTCGGCACGGGTGAGGTTGGCCACCGATTTGATCTGCCGTTCGCCCCACAGAATTGAATAGGGAAACGACGGGATGTCGCTCATATGGATGCCGCCGCACACCACCGTGCCGCCGGGACGAACGCTGCGCAGCGCCGCCGGTACCAATTCTCCCGCCGGTGCGAACAGGATGGCGGCGTCAAGCGGCTCCGGCCCCGGCTGATCGGAATCTCCCGCCCAGGCCGCGCCCATGCGCATCGCGAAGGCTTTGGCGGCTTCGTCGCCGGGTTTGACGAACGCGAACGCCTTATCGCCGCGGGCCCGCGCCACCTGGATCACGATATGCGCCGCCGCGCCGAAGCCGTAGAGCCCCAGCCGCGGCCCTCGGCGCAGCGAATCGCCCGCCATCTTCAGGCAGCGCCAGCCGATCAACCCGGCGCACATCAAGGGGGCGGCTTCTTCGTCGCTGTAATTGTCCGGTACCGGAAAAACGAAGCGCGCATCGGCAATCGTCTCGTCGGCATAACCGCCGTCGATCTGATAGCCGGTGAAACGCGCGTTGGGGCAGAGGTTTTCTTCGCCGCGGCGGCAGAATTCGCAAACCCCGCAGGCCCAGCCGAGCCACGGCACGCCGACCCGCATTCCGAGCGCCAGGCCGGTGACGCCGTCACCAAGTTCCGCCACCCGGCCGATGATCTCGTGGCCGGGCACGATCGGCAGCTTGGGGTCCGTCAATTCCCCATCGACCACGTGCAGATCGGTGCGGCAGACGCCGCAAGCGCTGACCGTAAGGCGCACCTCACCGTGGCCGGGTTTTCGGGAGCTGGACTGCTTGAGGACCAGCGGCGTTCGCGCCGTTTCCAGAGTCATCGCCTGCATATTGTGACTCTAGCGCACAGCGCGACGCAGACCAAGCTCTAGCGCAGACCCTTGTCGCGCAGGAATTGGCAGAATTTTTTGTCTTCGGACATGATGTGTCCGAGCAGCCAAAACCGCAGGAAGACGATCAACTCCAGGGCCATTTCGATACCGCCTTTGGCGAGGACGGAGGCGCGGTATTCCAACACTTGTCCGCGCAGCTGCTGATGCGAAATGACATGGGCGGCTTTGTCGGGATAGCCCCATTCTTCGAAGTACTGCTCCTCGTGCCCGAAATGCGTCACAGTATATTCGACGAGTTCATCCAAGGCGTGTTCGGCCACACTACGGTCGACGCCGCGCTCAAAGGAATCGTGCAATTCGTTGATGATCGCGACCAGCTTCTTATGTTCGCTGTCGAATATCTCGAGGCCGACGCTGTACTGATCACACCATTCGATGAGAGGCATGGTTCATTACCGGTTGGGTTACTGGGAAGAAAGAATGATCGTTGTCCTCAGCCGGCGCTGCGGCCGGTTGTACCGTGGTCTTAGCGCAGGCCCTTTTCGCGGAGGAACGTGCCGTATTTGCGGTCGTCCACCAGGATGTGCTGGGCGAGCCAGTCGCGCAGGAACACCGCCAGTTCTTCGGCCAGTTCGCGGCTGTCTTTTTCCTGGATCTGCTGGCGGTAGTCGAACACCTGCTGGCGCAGCTTGGCGTGAAGCGCGATATGCGCGGCGGCGCCCGGATAGGCCCAGTCGTCGAAGTACATTTCCTCGTGGCGGAAATGCATGAGGGTGTATTCGACCAGATTGTCACAAACCCGCTGCAGCGCCAGCTTGTCGACCTCCGCCTGCTGGGCCTCGTGCAATTGGTTGATGATGGCAATGAGCTTTTTATGCTCGTCGTCGAAGATGGCGACGCCGACGCTGTAGCCCTCGTTCCATTCCATGAAGCTCATGCGATTGCTCTTTTCCAAACGACAAGCGGCATGGCGGTCGCACCAAGCTGAAAACGGCGCCAGCGTACAGCCAACTGCCATGTTCCCCAGGCGCGGCAAGATGTCCAAGCACTAGACCGGGCAAAGTTCCGCGCCGTGAAGGAATGCACGTTGGAAATGCTTGACACCTAGGGGCCGTCCAGGGGACTGTAAGCGCTGTCAGAAGTTCAGGGAAAGAAATGACAAGGGCAGTAGCTGCGGTCCCTGCCAAGGGGATTGCGCTTACGCCGCCGCAATGGGCCACTCGGGTACGGGCGGAATTGGTGGGCAATATCCTGCCGTTCTGGCCGCGCTATGCTCTGGACCGCGTCGGTGGCGGATTCTTCGGAGAGATCAGCGAGGACCTGACGGTGCGCGCGACGGCGCCGCGTGCCTCGGTCATCAACGCGCGCATTTTATGGACCTATGCGACGGCGGCCCGGAAAATCGGACCGGAATGGCGGGAAACTGCCGATTGGGCGTTCGATTATGTCGCCAGCCGGTTTTGGGACAAACAGGCCGGCGGCCTGTTTTGGATGCTCGATGATCGCGGCGAGCCTCTGGATCCGCGAAAGCAAACCTACGCGCAGGCCTTCGGCATCTATGCGTTGTCCCAGTATTACCGGCTGACCGGCAATGCCAAGGCCCTCGACCTCGCCAAGCGCCTTTATTCG
>JAATGK010000200.1 GCA_015654715.1 Alphaproteobacteria bacterium | reverse complement strand
CCATGAAATGCAGGCCCATCATCATCATCCGGGCGACCCAGAAGAAGATGATGTCGAAGCCGGTGATGAGAACGTTGGTCGGATAGAACCGCTTCAGCTCGGGCGTCTCGTCCGGCCAGCCCAGCGTCGAGAACGGCCACAGCGCCGAGGAGAACCAGGTGTCGAGCACGTCGGTATCGCGCGTCAGCGTTTTGCCGCCGGCCTGTTGGATAGCTTCGGCTTCGCTTTCGGCGACGTAGATTTTCCCGGCGTCGTCGTACCAAACTGGAATCTGATGCCCCCACCACAGTTGGCGCGAGATGCACCAAGGCTGGATGTTTTTCAGCCAGTTGTAATAGACGCCGGTCCAGTTCTCCGGCACGAATTTGGTGCGGCCGTCTTCCACCGCCTTGATGGCGCGTTCGGCCAGCGGCTTCACGTTCAGGTACCACTGCTCGGTCAGATACGGCTCCAAGACAACCGTCTTGGTCTTTTCGTCGTGCGGAACGGCGTGGACGATCGGCTCGATCTTTTCGAACAGGCCCAGCTCTTCGAAATCGGCGACGATCTGCTTGCGCGCCACGAAACGATCCAGCCCACGGTATTTCTCCGGCACGTTGTCGTTCAGTTTGCCGTCTTTGGTGAGAATGTTGATCATCGGCAAATTGTGACGGCGGCCCACTTCGAAGTCGTCGAAATCGTGCGCCGGGGTGATCTTCACCGCACCGGTACCCTTTTCCGGGTCGGCGTGTTCGTCGGCAATGATCGGGATCAGCCGGCCGCACAGCGGCAGCTTCACCTGTTTGCCGATCAAGTGCTGGTACTTCGGATTGTCCGGATGCACCGCAACGGCACTATCGCCCAGCATGGTTTCGGGGCGCGTGGTGGCGACCGTGATGAACTCGTCGGTGCCATCGACGGGATACCTCAAATACCAGAGGTTCCCCTTCATCTCGATGCTTTCGACCTCCAGGTCCGACACGGCGGTCTGCAGCCGCGGGTCCCAGTTGACGAGCCGCTTGTCCTTTTTGATCAACCCCTGACGATAAAGCGTCACGAACACCTTGAGCACAGCGCGGGAAAGCCCCTCGTCCATGGTGAAGCGGGCACGGTCCCAGTCGGCCGAGGCGCCGAGGCGATGCAATTGGTCAAGAATGGCGCCGCCGGATTCCTCTTTCCATTCCCAGATCTTGGCGACGAATTCCTCGCGCGTCATATCGGTGCGTTTGATTTGCTTGGCGGCAAGCTGGCGTTCCACCACGAGTTGGGTGGCGATACCGGCGTGGTCCATGCCCGGCTGCCACAGCATGTCTTTGCCGCGCATGCGCTGGAAGCGGGTTACCGCGTCCTGCAACGTGTTGTTCAGGGCGTGGCCGATGTGCAGGCGGCCGGTGACGTTCGGTGGCGGGATGACGATGCAGAAGGGATCGGCGTCGGGCCGGCGACCGACATGGAAGGCCCCGGACTGGACCCATTGCTGGTAGATCCGGCTTTCCACGTCCTGTGGGTTGAAGGTCTTGTCGAGCATTTAATCCCCTCAGAAGCGGCGCGCGCAAAAGTGTGTGCGGTTTTGCGCAAAAAGCGCCGCGCAATCAAATTTCAACCGGACAAAAAAATGTCCGGGCTGGGTGAAACCAGCCCGGACACCGATCCGTCAAGGGGTTATCCGGGCTAATCCCCGGATTAGCCCAAAATCAGTGCTTCGACCCACGCGCTTTGGCGACGCGGGCAACTTCCTCGCGTACCGCGCCTTCAAGCAGGGCCGGGAAGTGCTCGTCCATCCACTCACGGATGAGGGGCTTCATCTTTTCGATTATCTGCGGAGCGTTGGCACCCAGCCAATCCTTGACCACCGGCTCGAAGGCGTCGCGGACGGCGCGCTCGAACACGGCTTCCACGGAGGCGCCGGTAGCGACCGACGCGAGCGGTTGCGACGCGACCGGGGGAGCAGGCATTTCTTCCTCTGCCCCTTCTTCGATAGCGGCGAAAGCATCATCGATCGACTGGCGGGTGCGATCCGAGAAGATGCCTTCAGGCGCTGGCGCTGGCGCCGGCTCATGGTGTTCTTCGATCGGTTCGAACACGACGTCCTGCTCCGGTGGCGCGACTTCGGCGACCGGCTCGTAAACCGGTTCGGGCGGCGGTGGCGCGACAGGCTCTTCCGCAACTTCCTGGGTCAACTCCAGAATGTCGGCTTCGGGCTCCGGTGCAGGGATCGGCTCCGGTGCGGGAGCGGGTTTGGCTTCCGCGACTGGCGCTGCTTCGGTTGAATCCTCCGAGATGATTTTACGAATGGAGGCGAGGATTTCCTCCATTGTGGGTTCGTGCTGAGGACTCGAAACCATGCGAAACTCCCGACCGCCAAACTTTACGTATCAGACCCTAGAATAGTTGATCGTAGAAGGCAAAGAACGAGTTAACGTTCAGCATGATACTTCGAAAATATGTCATTCTCCGAAGCCAATCCAGCGGGCCGCGTTATTGTCATAGTGAGCTAACGGATCGTAAATCGTAACCTTTAGCCCAAGGCTCTTGGCCGTGAGCAATCCGGAGGCCGTCAGCACCTGGAAGGCTGCCACGGTCGCGTCGCGCCGCGAGGTGACCACCGCCACTTGGGCATTCAGCAACTCCTGTTGCGCATTCAAGACATCAAGGATGGTCCGGCCGCCGACGCGCTGCTCCTTGCTCACACCAGTAAAGGCGATCTCGTTCGACCGGGCCGTGGCTGCGTTGGATTCGATATTGGCCAGCGCCGCCTGATAGGTGTTCCAGGCCGATGCGACGGCTGCGCGCACCTGCCGGTCGGCGACCGCGGCGTTGAGCTGGGCCTGAGCATGGAGTTGCTTAGCCTGCCGGACGGCCGCCTGCTCCGCCCCGCCCTGATAGATCGGAATATTGACCTGCACCTGGGCGCCGATCCCTTGTGTCACCTGCCCCGCGCCGAGCGCCGAGGCATAGGATTGCTGCGAATACTGATAGCCGCCTTGGACATTGACCTCTGGCAGCATTGTCCCGATCGCCTCGTCAACGGCGTAGTCGGCGGCCTTCTCGAATTCCAGAGCTTCGATCAGCGCCGGGTTGCCGTGCGTTGCGATGTTCAGAGCGATGTCCTCGGTGCCGGGCACCACCGGCGGATTGGCCGGACGTTCTTCCAGCGTCTCGGCCGGCCGGCCGACGACTTGCACAAAGGTCGCACGGCTGATCGCGAGCCCGCCTTCCGCCGCCGTCAGCGCCGCCTGGGCACTGGCCAGCCGGGCTTCGGCTTGGGCGACGTCGGTCCGCGTCAGTGAGCCCGCTTTGAACTCGAGCGCCGTCGACTCTTTCTGCCGGCGCAGGACATCGACGTTATGGCGGCGCAAATTGACGATCGCCGTGTCGCGCACCACGTCCATGTAGGCGGTTGCTGCCGCCAGCAGCACGGTCTGCTCGGAGGCCTGAAGTTCGGCGCGAGCGGCGCGGACATTGGCTTTGGCCTTGCCGATTTCGGCGTAGGTGCGGCCGCCGCGAAAAAGCTCCTGGGAGAACCCGATGGTCGTGCTGAGCGGATGGGTGATCGTCTTTATCCCGCCGGTGCCGCTGATCTTGGCCTCGTCATAAGCGTAGGTCCCGGTGGCCGAGATCGACGGTCGCCAATTGGCGTTGGCGATCGCAACCGTCTCGTCGGTGGCGCGCAGACCCGCTTGGGCCGCGGCGAGTTGCGGATTGGTGGTGTAGGCGACGCTAAGCGCCTCCAGCAGCGACAAAGCCTGGGGTGCCGGGGCTTCGGCGTAGGCCGTCCCGCATAACATCACGGCAGCCGCGGCCCAGGCCAGGCGGCGCGAATATCCCATGGTCGTCCCCTCCGGTTCGAATCAGGCATCGCCCCTGGGCCTAATTCGACCGCCCGGCGGAGACCTGCGGCAGACCGGCGGAGCGGTCTGGCTTAGGAGGCCATATAGGAATCGCCTGCCGGAGCGGCAATGTCACGCGATGATGTGTCAGCGGCATCCCGGCATAGCGTCCTGCGCAGGCATCTGATATAGCGCCTGCCCTAGAGCCTTCCTCCGTTTCACGGAAACGATGAAATGCTCTAGATTCTTTGAT
>JAATGK010000238.1 GCA_015654715.1 Alphaproteobacteria bacterium | reverse complement strand
TCGACCAGCGTGCGCACGAAGACTTGGTTCTCGGGCGACGTCATCAACGCGGCGACGTAACTGCCGTCGATCTTGACCTTGTCGACGCGCAGCATCTGCAAATTGCGGAACGAGGTGTAGCCGGCGCCGAAATCGTCGATGGCGATGCGGCAGCCCATTTCGCGCAGCCGCGAGACGAAGCGGGCATTTTCCTCGAAATGATGCAGCGCCGCGGTTTCGGTCAGTTCCACCACCAAACGGCTCGCGATCGCCGAATTCTCTTTCACATATTCGACGAAGGACTGCAGGAAGGCTGAATCTTGCGCCGTGGTGCCCGAGACGTTGACTGACAGTTCGACGTCGGGATTGGCGTGCAGCGTCGCCACCGCCATTTCGAGCGCCCGCCGATCGACTAGGCGCACCAGACCCAGTTGTTCGGCCGCGGGGATAAAATGTCCCGCCGATGCAATGGTGCCGTCGGGCCTCACCATACGCAGGAGGCACTCGTATTCGACCGGCTGATGCGTCACGGCGTCGACGATCGGTTGATAAGCGAAGACGAGCCGGTCTTCCTTCAGCGCCGACACCACTTCGTCGGCCACCGACATCAGACGCAGGCGCGCGCCTTCGCGCAATTCGGAGTGATGATAGATCGCGTAGCCGTCGCGGCCGCGGCTACGGGCCCGCTCCAGCGCCTCTTCGGCGCGCAGCATGGCTTCCTGGCTCGACGACGCGCTACCCGGCAGCCAAACCGCGCCAACCGACGAGGTTACCGACACGCGCCCGGCACGGGTGTCGACAACTTCGCCGCGGACGGAGGCCCGGAGCCGGTCGGCGACCACGGCAATGTCGCTTTCGGTGCAGTTCTTGAGGATGACGCCGAATTTGTTGCCGGCGGTGCGCCCGATCACGTCGGTGGAACGCAAACACTGCGACAGGCGCTCGCCCACCGCCATGATCACTTCGTCGGCGGCGTCGAAGCCGTAGGAATCGTTGATGATGGCGAGCCGGTCGATCGAGGCGACGAGGAAGCCGCAATGGCGTTCCTGGCTCTGGGCGGTGGCGATGGCTTCGGCGAGTTCGGCGCGCAGCGAATTGCGGTTCAAATGCCCGGTGAGTTCGTCGCGGGTGGCCAGATAGGTGAGGCGGTGAAGCTGGTGTTTGCGCTCGGTGATCTCACGTACGATGCCGGTAAGCCGCTCGGTCGCGCCTTCGGAATCGGCGATGCGGCTGCCGAGGAACATCAGCCAGATCGCGCCCATCGGCGATGCCGATTCCACATCGATCTCGAACGGCACGGATTCACGGGCGCGGTTTTCCAGGAGCGCGGTAAAGCGCTGGCGGACCTGGCTGTTCATGGTGGCGAGCAGGGCGCAGCCCTGGCTGTGATTGCGCTGGACGATTTGCGGCGGCAGAATTTCGACCGCGCCATCCCAGGCAATGCGATCGTCGGCTACAGTCCAATTGAACGCCACAAGGCCGGCACCGGTGACGCTGAGCTGTATCCGCCCGGCATCCTCAACGGCACGCAGCGAGGCAAGTGACTCCCCCGGCTTCTTTTGAAGCGACTGTTCCACCACATCCACCACCCGTTGGCCATTATTTCCGGCCTTATGACGCGATGATGGGCGCTGGGCCTTAAAAATCCCGTAACTCTTGAAACAAACCCGTTCCGTCGAAGCACGGCCCGCACTTTGCCTAAACAACGGGTTATGACGGCGATCACGGGATATTCTCTGGTAAGGACGGGCGCGGCACACCGCGAACTATCGTCCGTCCGCGCCGTCGAGAAAATCAATGCCCGCGCCGGATTCGATGGTGAACATACTTCCCGCCGCGAACCGCAGAGCTGGATCTGCACTCCGGCTCCGAAACGCGCAACGTCCCAATCCGGGACAGATCAGGCTGATCCATATTGGGACGCGCCACGCCTGACGCCAACCTTCGTCGCGCAGGTGATGGGTCAAGTCTATTGCAGCAATGCGCCGCTGCCGTCAGCGGGAGCGGCTTATCGCACGACCCCGGCGCCCCGCCCCATCGTTTTCGACAAGAACGTCTGAGGCCAACGCCACGCCGAGAACGCCTGCCGCCGCGAACAGGAGCAGGCCGGCGTGCGCGACCGTACCAGGGGCGAGTTCCGACGCCGCGGCCCCGAGCAGGCTGAGCGCCGCCAGCGCGAGATAAAGGCTGGGGCGCTTCCACAATCCGTGACGGGCGATGTTGAAGGTGAAGATTGCGCTCAACACCTGCGGTGCCGCCGCCATCACGCGCCAGTCGGTCGCCGCCGCCCCGATCGCGCAAATCACCGCGAGCAGCAGCACCAGACTCGCCGTCAGCGCGCGCGGCGCCCGGCGGAAGGCGGAGAATGCAGCAACTGAGAGCACCGCCGAGCCCAGCGTCGAAGCGATGTCGGTGACCGCCGCAGCGGCCACATTCGCGGCGTCGCTGATCGCCAGCGCGGCATACAGCACCGCGGCCAATCGCAAGTAAGCGCGCGTGCGCAGCGGCGCACCACCGGCCGCGATCCAGGCGCTGGCGGCGCCGAGCAACAAAACCAGAGCGAACGCTATCATGCGTCGCAAACTACCTTGTGGAGGCTCAAAAGTGCAAAACCGGATTTACCCAAACCGGATTTACCAGGGCGCGTAGAAGGTCGCATTGCCGACCAGCGCAGCACCGACGACGCGGCCGTAACCGCCCTGCTGCACGACCACGGCCACAGCATCATGCGCCGGCGTTTTGGCACCGGCCTTGGGCACGTCGACGGTGAGCGGCTCGCCGCGCCAGTGCCCGGCATTGGTGATGGACGTCACGACGTTGCGATAGGTGATCGTTTGGCCGGTGTTTTCGCCGCCGCCGATCTTTACGTTGGCGGCGGAGCGCAGGCGGAACAGCCACACCGTGGCATCGATATTGCCGCGCCGGGCGACATCAGGGGCGCGATCGACAACGACATGCAGATCGCCCGGGCGCTTCACCAACGCCACGCCAACCGACCAGGCCGAGCGTGCCGGCGTCTTGACCCGCATCGCAGCGACAAATGCCACGTCGCCGGCAAGCCCGTCGCGGCGGGCGATGGCAGGTGTCGCGACATCGGATTGCATGCCATCGTCGCGCGCCATGGCGGCCAGCGTCAGCGCATAGGACACCGCATCCTCACGCGCCGCCGGAACATCCTTGACGCCGTCGATGATCATCTGGGGCGTGTAGACGCCGCCGCGGCGCAAGGCGCCGGCATAGGCTTTCTGACGTTTGGTGTTGTCGTCGCTCGCCAGCGTGTCCTTCCAGCCGAACATGTCCCAATAGGTGACGGGGAAGGAAAGCACCAGAAGGCCCGGCCGCTGCGCAACCTTGCCGGCCATGGCATTGGCGGCGAGACAGGAATTGCAGCCTTGGCTGGTGTAAACTTCGACCACGATCGGGCGCACGTCAGTGGCACCGGCACAAGCGCCAGATACGACAAATAAAGCAAGCGCGGCCGCGGCAATCTTCATGTCAACGACAATACGCCCTCACTTCCGGCGCAGCCAGTCACTTCGGCTTGAACGGAATGACGCGGACGTTACGGCCCTCCATGAAAATATACTGCTGATGCCAAGCAAACACCGAACAACACCCAAGGCGTCATGTTGGTGAAATCAACTTCAAAGCGGACTTTGGCTTGCGTGCCGAATGTGGGTCACGAATACGCTCTCGGGCGTGAGGCGGTAGTAAACGTGATGCATACGGTAGATGTAACGCCGTCTGCCGGCTTTCCATTCACGGCCTATTTTCGGATTGTCGGTCAGAAGTTCGAAGCTGTAGTAGAGCCCGTCGATGTATTCCTCGGCCTGGGCGCTGCCGAAATTCTCCAACGTGTAGCGGACGATGGCCTTGATGTCCGCTTTGGCGCGATTCGAAAGCTCGAACTTCATTCCTTGGTTTCGGCCCGCACTTCGGCAAGAATTTCGCGCATCGAGGCATGGCGCGCCGTACCGCTGCGAAAGCCCGCGTCCTCATCGCGTTCGATGATCGCCAGCCGCTGGGCCGGTGTGAGACTTTCCCACAGCGCCCTGTCCTCAGGTGACGGGAATGCCGTCGAAGAAAATTCGATGCCCGATATGTCGACGGCTTTTGCTTCACTCATGGCAGCAATACTAACACAATCCGGCCCAGGCCTTCAAACCGACGCCGCCATGACGGAATAGGATTACGGCCGTCGTTACCCCGCCACCAACTGCCTGAGCACATACGGCAGAATTCCGCCGTTGGTGAAGTAGGCCACTTCGTCGGCGGTTTGCAGGGCCAGGATCAGCGGCAGCTCGGCGGTGCGGCCGTCGGCATAGTGGATGGTCGCAGTGATCTGCTTGCGCGGCTTCAGGCCCTTCGCGATGCCGGGAATGTCGATGGTTTCGGCGCCGGTAAGGCCGTAATCCTTACGCGTCTTGCCTGGCTCGAAGAGAAGCGGCGCCACGCCCATACCGACGAGATTGGAGCGATGAATGCGCTCGAAGCTCTCCACGATCACCGCTTTGACGCCGAGAAGTTTCGGCCCCTTCGCCGCCCAATCGCGCGAGCTGCCGGTGCCGTATTCCTTGCCGCCGATGACGATGGCGGGCACGCCGTCGGCTTTGTACTTCGCCGCCGCATCGAAGATCGCCATTTCTTCGCCGGAGGGCTGATACAGCGTGCCGCCGCCTTCCTTGCCGCCCAGCATTTCGTTGCGGATGCGGATGTTGGCGAAGGTGCCGCGTTCCATCACCTCGTGATTGCCGCGGCGGCTGCCGTAGGAATTGAAATCCTTCACCGCGATGCCGCGTTCCTGCAGGTAAAGACCCGCCGGAGCACCGGGCTTGATCGACCCGGCCGGCGAAATGTGGTCAGTGGTGATGCTGTCGCCGAACAGCGCCAGGATACGCGCACCGGAAATATCGGCGAGCGGCGCCGGCTCCAGCCCCATGCCTTCGAAATAGGGCGGATGCTTCACGTAAGTGGACGCCGCATCCCAGGCATAGGTCTGGCCCTTGGTGATCTTCACCTTCCGCCAATTGGCATCGCCTTCGAACACGTCACCATAGCGCGAGCGGAAGGCACTCGCCTTCACCGCCTTGCGCACCGCTTCGGCGACTTCCTTGGTGCTCGGCCAGATGTCGGTCAAGAAGATCGGGTGGCCTTTTTTATCGGTGCCGAGCGGCTCGGTGGTCAGATCAATGGTCATCGAACCGGCCAGCGCATAAGCCACGACCAGCATCGGCGACGCCAGATAATTGGCCCGCACCTGCTGATGCACGCGGCCTGCTAAATTGCGATTGCCGGAGAGCACCGACGCCACCGCCAGATCGTTGGCGGTGATTGCCTTCGCCACCGGCTCCGGAAGCGGCCCGGAATTGC
>JAATGK010000084.1 GCA_015654715.1 Alphaproteobacteria bacterium | reverse complement strand
CGATGCGGCGCGGTAATCGATTGCGGCTCGCACAGGTAGGTCGTGATGGCGGCGTTTGGCACCGACCAGATCGGCAGAAACTGGTGTTTGACGGCGAGGTCGCGGGCGTACTCGGGCGGTGCGGCCGTATGGTGATGCGGGATCGGCTGAGCGGTGGTGGATTCCGCCGGCAAGGGGTGAATCCCGGCCTTGGCCGCCAACGCCGAGAGCTGCGGCAAGGGGATCGGCAGGACCGCCAACTCGCCGCGACTGCTGCCGGGTTGCGCCGTTCCAACGGCAAGCTGATCGAGGCGGCAGTCGCCGAGCATACTGGTGTGGAGTTCATACGCCGCCCTGAGGCAGATCAGGTTGACCTCCTCCGGCGCGGATGCGGGCATCGTGACCAGATAGGCGGTGTCGTTGATCTGGGCGAAGAAGTCGGCGGGGCCGAGCATGCCGCGCAACAGGGCCTCAAGGCGGGTCTGCACACCAGCTTGGAGCCGGGGCCATTGCTCGCCCGCAGCCTCCTTCAATGGTTCGAGGCTGATGATATTCACCGCGCCCCGGGCAACGAAGCCCGAGGAGGCAACGATCATCAGATCAGATGAGGCCCGGTACAGCACGGCACAACTCGATCCATATTCGGTTCAAGTTTGCCCTTCGAGGGTAAGCATCTCGTTTAGATATACAGAGAAACGGCGTCGTCACGAGCGCGGGTCGCGATACATCCAGGGCAACAACAGACCGACCGGGACAATCCACACGAGTCCGGCCGCCGCGTAATAGAAAAAGCGAAGCAACGGGCCCGAATGCGGCAGAATTCGCACCCCGATCCCCATCGCGATCAGGCTGTAAATCACCAGCCAGACGAGGATAACGAGCGTGCCAATCAGCTTTTTTGTGTGCGGGCGCATGGCGGCAATCGTGAATTGACCAATGTACGTAGTATCACCTATCTCTCAACGATATGCTGGCGTCAACAGCACTTCTGTCCGGTGCCGCGATCAGACAGGCTTTCGAATTCAGTTTGTTCGATTCGGCACGAACCCGCTGAAACCGACGCATTGCAGGCCGGCCGTTTGTGCCGCCATGAGCACCTCATAGCCTTTGGAGGGGGTGACGCCGCTTTCCGGCAGAAAGAGAATCTTCGGCTGATCCGCGGCGCTTGCTTCGAGCCTGAAGCGATCAATCATCTCCTTCTGGCTTTTGAACGCGACGTTGTTCCAGGAGACCGTTCCATCTTTGGCGACATGCAATTGCACGATGGCGCCACGGCACTCAGCATGTGCGCCCGTGAGCGCACACACTGCAACCACCGCCGCAGCAAGTATAGCTCGCATCAGTCCGCCAGCGCCTGATCCAAATCGGCGATGATGTCTTCGATGTTCTCGATGCCGATCGAGAGGCGAACCACATCGTCGCCGGCACCGGCTTTGGTCCGCTCCTCACTCGACAACTGGCGATGGGTGGTGGAGGCCGGATGGATGATCAGGCTGCGGGTATCGCCGATGTTGGCGAGGTGGCTGAACAAGCGCACCTTGTTGACGAGACCAAGGCCGGCGTCATAGCCGCCCTTGACGCCGAAGGTGAAGACACTGCCGGCGCCTTTGGGGCAATATTTCTTGTACAGCGGATAGGATTCGTTGTCCTCCAAGCCGGCATAGTTCACCCACGCCACTTTCGGATTGTTTTTCAGCCAGCGCGCGACGGCGAGCGCGTTGTCGCAATGGCGCTGCATGCGCAGCGGCAGCGTCTCGATGCCTTGCAGGATGTAGAATGCATTCTGCGGCGACAGCGCCGGACCGAGATCGCGCAGCGCCAGCACGCGGCAGGCGATGGCATACGCCATATCGCCGAAGGTCTCCCACATCCGCATACCGTGATAGGACGGGCAGGGCTCGGAGATGGTCGGGAACTTGCCGCTGCCCCAATCGAACTTGCCACTGTCGACGATCACGCCGGCCATCGAGTTGCCATGCCCGCCGAGGAATTTTGTAGCCGAATGCAGCACGATGTCGGCGCCCCATTCGATCGGCTTGATAAGATAGGGCGAGGCCAAGGTATTGTCGACGACGAGGGGGATGCCCGCCGCATGGGCGATCTTGGCGATGGCTTCGATATCGCAGATGACGCCGCCGGGATTGGCCAAGCTTTCGATGTAGACGGCACGGGTGTTGTCGTCGATCAGTGCCTTGAATTCTTCCGGCTTGGTGCCGTCGGCCCACTTCACATGCCAGTCGAACTTGGCGAAGGTCTGGTTGAACTGGTTGATCGAGCCGCCGTAAAGCTGGCGTGCCGCCACGATGTTTTTGCCCGGGCTCATCAAGGTGAAGAGGGCGACGATTTGCGCCGCATGGCCCGAAGCCGTTGCCAGTCCCGCCCGGCCGCCTTCGAGCGCCGCCACGCGCTCCTCCAGCACCGCATTGGTGGGGTTGTTGATGCGTGAATAGATGTTGCCGAAGACCTGGAGATTGAACAGCGCCGCAGCGTGATCGGAGTCTTCGAAGACATACGCGGTGGTCTGATAGATCGGCGTGGCGCGGGCTCCGGTTGCCGGGTCAGGCTGCGCGCCCGCATGAACACTCAACGTGTCGAAGCCATATT
>JAATGK010000333.1 GCA_015654715.1 Alphaproteobacteria bacterium | reverse complement strand
GGGGAACTGATTATTTATACCGCGCTTTGGCGCCAATGCAAACGGGGTGCGTTCAAAAAGCTTTCGTCACCACCAAAATGACGATTGCAATCATGAACAGGGTCGGTAGTTCGTTCCAAAAGCGAAAAAACCGCCCGGTTCGGGTGTTTTTCCCACGCGCAAAGTCGCGGGCGAAGAGAATATTGGTGACATGTACCCAAGTCAGCCCCGCCACTAGGCCGAGTTTCATCTGAAACCAACCCGCCTGCCACCAGTCGCTGAGCCACGCCAGGGTGAGACCAAAGGTCCATACCATGACCACCGCGGGCAGCATGATCCCTTTGAGCAGGCGCCGCTCCATGGTGCAGAAGCGCTCATAATCCGCCGCACCCACCGCCGTTTCGGTGTGATAAACAAACAGCCGCGGCAGATAGAACATGCCGCTCATCCAGGCGATCACCGCAATGATATGCAGTGCCTTGATCAATAAATAATATTCGAGCAGCCACTGTTTCATTGCTTTTCAACCCGCGGGCACGAGCGGCAGGATTGCGGACATATTCGCTCCCCTTCCGCCGCGATGGATTCCAGCACAAGGTTCTTCAAACCGGCAATGAATTCCGGCCGTACGCTCACCGTCGGGACCCGCAGATAGTCGGGGACCCCAGCCTCATGCGCCAGATCGGCGTAGTCGATGTCGAGTTCGACCAGAGTTTCAGAATGTTCCGAAACGAACGCCACCGGAACGATGACCACACCTTTGCCGTCGGCCCCGGCCCGGCGGATTTCGGCATCAGTCGCCGGACCAATCCACTCCAGCGGCCCGACCCGGCTCTGGTAGCAGATTGTGAAATCCTCCCAGCCGAGACGCTGCAGCAGCGCCGCGGCGGTTTGTTCCACCTGGCTTTGATAAGGGTCACCCTTGGCAATTACCCGCTTAGGCAAGCCATGCGCCGACACCAGCAGCCGATAAGAAACGCCCGGCTTCGCTTTCTGAAGGCGTTCTCGGGTTGCTGCCGCCAATGCCGCGATAAATCCAGGCAACGTCGGATAACAGCAAACGGTTGTGGTCGGTGCTTTGATCCCGGCGACCCTCGCGGCGCGTTGCCATTCGGTGAGCGACGAACCCGTGGTGGTCGTCGAAAATTGCGGATAGAGCGGCAATAGCACGACATGATCGGGCTTGAAGGCCGCCACCGCCACCGCCGCTTCCTGTATGAACGGCTTCCAGCAGCGCATCGCGATGAAGGCGCGGGTCTCATGCTCAGGGATGGCATGTTCCAGCGCCGCGGCCTGCGCCATGGTTTCGGGCAAAATCGGCGAACGTCCACCAATTTTGGCGTAGATTTTTGCGGCGATCGGCGCGCGTTTGTGGGCAATGAACCTTGCCAAGGGCTTACGGATCAAGCTTGGCAGCGACAGAACGGCGGGATCGCTGAACAAATTGGTGAGAAACGGCTCGACCGCTTCCGGCGAGTCCGGTCCACCAAGATTGAACAGGACCACCGCGAGTTTCATCAGGCGCCTCGCACCAATCTCACCAATTCACGAACATGCTCGATCGGCGTTGTGGGTAGAATCCCGTGACCAAGATTGAAGATGAAAGGTTTGCTCCGGGTTGCCGTCAAGATGTCGTTCACCGCGTCTTGCAGCGCCGCCCCACCTGCGACCAAAGCAAGCGGATCGAGATTGCCTTGCACCACCGTCCCCAATCGTTCCACCGCCCAGGCCATCGCAACCGACGGATCGATCGAAATTCCATCCACGCCGGTTGCGCTGGCGTAGCGCTCAAGCTGCACTAATCCCGCACCGCGCGGAAAGCCGATGATCGCGGCGCCAGGAAGGACGGTGCGTATATTGTGCACAATCGCAGCCGTCGGCTGCACGACAAAACGTTCGAACAATTCGGGCGGCAATCCACCGGCCCAGCTATCGAAGATCTGCACCGCATCAGCGCCCGCTTCAAACTGCCAGATCAAATGCTGCGATACACAATCCACCAACCGGTCGATCAAGAGCTGAAACCCATCCCGATCGCGATAGGCCCACAGGCGCGCTGCTTTCTGCTCATCATTGCCACCGCCCGCCATGTAGACCGCAAGGGTCCACGGTGCGCCCGCAAAGCCGATCAGCGCTTTCTCAGGAGCGAGCCTAGGGCGCGTCAGGGCGAGCGCCTGATAGACCGGCTCCAGCACCTGCCGCCAGCACCCTCTATCGCGCTCCAGACCCGCCGCAGAGGTCAGTGCGGAAAGTTTTGGGCCTTCGTCGAAGCTCACCGGGTGACCCAAGGCCATCACGACGGTGAGAATATCGGAAAAAACAATTGCCGCGTCGAAATCAAACCGCCGGATCGGTTGCAGCGTCACCTCCGAAGCCAGTTCTGGGTTGGCGCACAACCCCAGGAAAGAACCAGCCTGTTCACGCGTCTTGCGATACTCCGGCAGATAGCGTCCGGCTTGACGCATCATCCAGAGCGGTGGCGGTCCCTCCGGGTTTTTTCCAGCGAGCACACTCAGTAACAAACCAAACAAAACAAGACTCCTAAGTTAAAGGATTATGAAGATGTTGTTTGGGCTGTGAATTGTGGAACGCTCGGGGGATGGCGCAAATCGCGAAGCAGAGTATAGGCGAGTTCAAGGACTTGCGCCTCACGATTTGCAACCCTCGGGCATCCGGTCGGTGCACGGGGCGGTGACTCCAAGGGGCTAAAGGTACACAGTTTGAACAGGGCGGCAGTTATGCGCATAGTCGGGCCGAAACAGTGGATAGCCGGGGAGTGAAATTGTGAGTGGACCATTCCATGTCCATCTCATTTCCGATGCCACGGGTGAGACCCTGCATTCGGTGGCTAAGGCCGCTATGGCGCAGTTTCAAGGTCTCACCATCCAGCAGCATGCCTATTCGCTGGTGCGCAGCGAACGCCAGCTGCAGCGGGCCTGTGACCGGATTCGGGAAAACCCCGGCTTGGTGCTGTTCACGATCGTCAACACCAAGCTTCGCACCGAACTGGTGGCGCAACTCAGCCTGATGGGCTTGCCGAACTTTGACGTCATGGAAGGTCCCGTCGGTTTGATGGCGCGGGTTTTCAACACCCAATCCACAGCCCGTACCGGCGGCCAGCATGCGGTCGACCAGGAATACCTGCACCGGATGGAGTCCCTCAACTATATGGTTGAGCACGACGACGGCTCCAACCTCGACCTCGGCAACGCCGAAGTAATCTTATTGGGAGCCAGTCGCACCTCCAAGACGCCGACCTGTGTCTACTTGGCCATGCGCGGCATCCGGGCGGCCAATGTGCCTCTGGTGCTCGGTATGGATGCTCCGTCACAATTGCTGACCTTTACCAAGCCGTTGATCTTCGGGCTGTGGGTCAGTCCCGAGCGTCTAGTACAGATTCGCCGCAACCGGCTCATCACCATGGGGGTGCAGAACGAGACCGATTACGTCGATATTGAAAAAGTTCGCGGCGAGGTGATGACGACGCGGCGGCTCTACGAATATCACGGTTGGCCGTCGATCGACGTCACTCGTCGCTCGATCGAAGAAACTGCGGCCGCGATCATGAATCTGTTGTCGGAACACAAACAGACGAAGGAGGAGCCGGCATGACGACGCTGATCCTGGCTTCGGCAAGCTGCATCCGGGCGCGGATTTTGCGTGAAGCCGGGGTGCGCTTCGGGGTGCGTCCACCCAACGTCGACGAGGCGGAAATCAAACAGCGTCTGCGCGCCAGCGGGATTGCCAGCGAGGCTTTCGCCGATGCACTGGCCGAAGCCAAGGCCCTCGACGTTTCGAAGGCTTCGCCTCAGGCGCTGGTGCTTGGCTGCGACCAAGTACTGGTCTCGGGCGACCGGTTGTTCGACAAGGCGCGCGATACTGCCGAAGCACGCGAGACGCTCGCCTTCCTGCGCGGCAAGGACCACCACCTCATCAGCGCTTGCGTTCTCGCTCAAGGCGGCAAGCCGGTCTGGCGCTATGTCGAGCGCGCCACACTTCATATGCGTGCGTTTTCCGATGAATTCCTCGACGCCTATCTGAAAGACGAAGGCAAGCTCGTCTTGGGCGCGGTCGGCTGTTATCAGCTCGAAGGGCGCGGGGCGCAGCTCTTCGACAAGATCGAGGGCGATTTCTTTTGCGTTTTGGGTCTGCCGCTGTTGCCGCTACTGGCGGCGCTGCGCCAGCGCGGTCTCGTGGTGTCATGAGTCTTTCGGGTTCGGCACGTCTGGCAGGTGTTATCGGCTGGCCGGTGGCGCAATCGTTGTCGCCGGCGCTGCATGGCCATTGGCTGGAGCAATACGGCATCGACGGTGCTTATGTACCGCTTGCCATCGCGCCGTCCGACTTCGCCCGCAGCGTCGATGGTCTCATCCGCGCCGGGTTCGTCGGCTTCAATGTCACGGTGCCGCATAAGGAGTCGGCGTTCGCGCTCGCCGCCCGCCATGATGAGGCCGCCCGGCTGATCGGCGCGGTGAACTTGCTGGTGGCGACGCCCTACGGGCTCGAAGGCCGCAACACCGATGCCTATGGTCTCGCCGCCAGTTTGATCCAGCACCTGGGACCGGACGTTTTGCGCGGCAAAACTGCCGCCATTTGGGGCGCCGGCGGTACGGCGCGGGCGGCGATTTACGCCCTGGCCGGGCTTGGCGTCAGCGACATTCGCATCTTCAATCGCACCGCCGCGAAAGCTGAGGCGTTGGCATCAAATTTCTCCAGCCTGGTTGCTGCCAAGCTCAGCGGCGCCGGCTACGACGCTTGGTCCGGCAAGGATGTGGCCGTCATCGTTCACACCACGGTCGCGGGGATGAAGCAAATCCCGTCGCTCGATCTCAGTCTCGACGATTTGCCGGCCGGGGCGTGCGTGCTCGACGTGGTGTACAATCCGCTCGAAACCGGGCTTCTCGCCCGGGCGCGCACACGAGGCCTCGTCACGGTGGATGGATTGTGGATGTTGCTGCATCAGGCGGTGCCGTCCTTTGAAGCCTTTTACGGCCCTAAACCGGAGGTCACCCCGGCGCTGCGCGGAAAACTTATGAAGGCGCTGCAAGGTGGTTGAGCGGCCGCTGCTT
>JAATGK010000120.1 GCA_015654715.1 Alphaproteobacteria bacterium | reverse complement strand
TCGCCGACCGCAGCCGGAAACGCCAGCGCTGTGCCGGTCACAACGGCCAAGCTGAGCAAGGCCCGAACGAGCATCATCCCCTCCGTTGGCGCGTCAAGACGACGAACCGCCAACTGAGTAAGAGTGCCGCTGCCATTAGGGCAAAAGCAAGGCCGGTCCAAACGCCGATCCCTTGCCAATTGAGGCCGACGCCGAGCCCGATGCAAACCGGGAAACCGACCAGCCAATAAGCGGCACCGGCGATCCACATCGGCATCCGCGCGTCCTTAAGGCCGCGCAGACTCATCGACGAAACCACTTGGATGGCATCGAAGATTTGGAACGCTGCGGCGATCTTGAGGAACTGCACCGTCAGCGCGAGCACATCCGCATTCGCCGCGTTATCGCTGGCGAAATAAAGTGCGGCGATGTGGTGGGGGAACAGCGCCAGGACCACTGCCATCGTCGACATGAAACCGGCCCCGATCGCCATGGCGGTGAAGCCGGCGCGGCGGGCGCCGATCCTGTCGCCGGCACCGGCCGCCAAGCCAACGCGGATCGTCGCCGCCATACCGACGCCGAGCGGCACCATGAAGGTGATCGACGGCACATTGATCGCCACTTGGTGGGCCGCCACCGTGACGGCGCCGAACGTGCCCATCAGCAGCGTCGAGGCGTTGAACAGCGACGCCTCGAACAAGACCGTCACGCCGATGGGGACGCCGAGACGGAACAGTTCGGCGAATTTGGACCAGTCGGGGCGGAAGAAGCGCCGGAAGATGCGGTACTTGCGCAACTCGCCGGACGCGAACACCACGCCGATCATGGCCAGGCAACTGAAGGTGTAGGAACTGGCGCTCGCGATGCCTGAGCCGAACAAGCCGAGCTTCGGCAGGCCGAAGTGCCCGAAGATCAGGGCGTAATCGGCGACGGCGTTGAAGAGGATGGTGACCAGCATCACCCACAGCGAGGCATTCGGCCGCTCCAGCGCGGTCACGTAACTGCGCAAGACCTGGAAGCCGAGCGAGAAGACCAGCCCGCAACTCAGCGGCCGCACGAACTGGCTGGCAGCTTCGGCCAGCGCCGGTTGCTGATGCAGGAAGATCAAGATCGGTTTGGCGAACATCAAGGACGCGGTGAGCGGGATCGAAACCAAGCCGACCACCCAAAATCCCATGCGGACGACGGCGCGGACATTGGCGCGGTCACCGCGCCGGGCGCCCACGATGTGAGCGATCATCGGTGCGATCGCCGCCGTGGGTCCGAGGCCGAACAGCCAGGCCATATAGAACACGGCGTTGCCGAGCGCCGCACCCGCCAGCGCTTCCTTGGATAGGCGGCCGAGCATGATGACGTCGGTGGTGAGGATTGCCATCTGGGCGAGCTGGGTCGCCACCAGCGGCAAGGCGAGTTTCATCAGCTCGCGCGCTTCGACCATAAAAGGTGAGGCGGCAAGGCGGCTTTCGACCGTGGGCGTGACTTCCGACATGACACAAACGCTTTGAAATCAAAGGAACAAAAAACCCTCCGGAGCAGGGCTCGGGAGGGTTCCGCAAATCCGCTTTGGGGCGGGTCTAGCCGAAACACACCTCACGAGCCGCGACGGCGATGACGCCGCGCTTCGGGGCAAACATGCGGTACGAGATGTTCATTCGCCGGCTCGCTGAGACGCGCAAAGGCCAATCCCTTGCGCTCGGGCGCCGCACCTACGCCAGCCCCGGTAGGAAGTCAACTCAGGCGCGCGCATCTGTGCGCAACGATGCAAAGGGGCCACAAAGGCAGGCTTGTGCCGGCCTTCGGTGCTTTGTCGGCGCGCTGGGTTCCTGTAAGATCGAGTCTGTTGGTTGGATGACGCCATGGCGCCGTGGAATATAGCCCATCGCGGGGGAGCACAGCTTCGGCCGGAGAATACCTTATCCGCTTTCGCGGATGCGGTATGGCGTGGTTGTGATGGGGTCGAGCTTGACGTCCAACTCACCGCCGATGGCGAAGTGGTGGTCTATCACGACTGGCGTCTCAAACCGGAGCATTGCCGCGATATCCACGGCGTCTGGGTCAACGAGCCGACGCCGCGCATCAAGGACCTGACGCTCGATGCGTTGCGTCAGTTCGAAGTGGGGCGGGCGCGACCGGAAAGCGTGTACGCCAAGGCCCATCCCGACGTGCGCTGGCAGGACGAAGAATGCGTGCCGCTGCTGTCGGAAGTGATCGCCGTGGCCAAGACGGCGCGGTCGCCGTTCCGGCTGATCGTCGAACTGAAAACCTCGTTCGCCAACCGCGATGAGGCCGCCGATCCGGCCGAGCTTGCCGCGAAGACGGTCGCCGTCTTGAAGCAGGATCACTATCTCGACCGCACGGTTTTCGTCGGTTTCGATTGGGCGGCGTTGATCGCGGCCAAGAATCTGGCGCCCGAAACCGAATGCTGGTTCACGACAATGCCGTTCAGTTGGTTTCAGCCGGGCACGCCGCCGCCGGAAAGCGATCCGCCCTCCGAAGCGGCGTTGCAGATGCTGCGCTATTGGGCTCGCGACGGCATTTCGCCTTGGGCCGCGGGTTTTGATGCGATCAAACACGACGGTTCGCTGCTCAAGGCGATCAAGGCAGCGGGTGGTGACGGTTGGGATCCGATGTGGGTCGACATCACACCGGAAAACGTCGCCGCGGCGCGCGATCTTGGGTTGAAACTCGCGACCTGGACGGTGAACGATCCCACCGAAATGCTGCGGCTGGCGGGCTTCGGATTGGATGCGATCTACACGGATCGTCCCGATCTTCTGATGGCAACGCTTACCTCATAGGGGGGGGCGATCCGCGAGGTCCTGCAATTCCCGCGGAAATTGCGCGACGGTTATAAGTAGTACTTCGTATAGGTGGTTTCCGCGGCGGATTGTCCGGAATTCGCTGGTTCGCGTTAAGTCGCCGGTCATCGCGGTTCCGTAGCTTGTGGCGGAATCAGCGAGCGAAAAAATCGATGAACTGCGTGCAGGAATGGATCGAGAACGGCGAGTCGCGTTCGCGTTTCCTGCGCACGGATGTCTTGACCCATCCGTTTGCGCCGGTCGCCGAGCGCTTCTGGGATTCTCGTCCAAGCGACGGGATCGTGATCGGTCGTGATATTCCATCGAGGTCGATTGCGCG
>JAATGK010000367.1 GCA_015654715.1 Alphaproteobacteria bacterium | reverse complement strand
TGGAGACGGCGCGCCGCAAATTGAAGGCTTAGCGGGTGTTGCGCCGCCGTGCTTGAGCGCCTTTTGCCTGCAAACTCCGTTTCAGCGCGTCCATCAGATCGATGACATTGGTGTCTTTCGGCGGCGCGGCGGTCACCGGCTTGGCGCCTCGCTCTTTGTGCGCAATCAGCGCCCGCAGCGCCGCTTCATAGCGATCTTTGAAATCGTTTGGCTCAAAGGCGCCTTCCTGTTGTGCGATGATCATTTCGGCTACGCTGATCATCTTGCTATCGGGCTTTTCCTTCGGAATATCGTCGAAGACGCGTTCTGGGTCGACGACTTCGTCCCGCATCCTGAGGCTGTAGGCAAGCAGGCCTTTGCCGCGCGGTTCCACCGCCATCAGCCGCTCGCGGGAATGCAGGACAAGTCGTCCCAGCGCAATTCGTTTGGCCGCCGCCATGGCGTCGCGGATCACGGTATAAGCGTCAATTCCGGATTTGTCGGCGGGCACCAGATAGAACGGATCGTTCCAGTACAGCCGGTCGATCGCGTCGGCGTCGACAAAGCGTTCGATATCCAGCGTGTGCGTGGTTTCGAGCTTGACGGCGTCCAGCTCGTCAGGCGCGATAATGACGTATCTGTTTTTCTCGATTTCATAGCCTTTGACGAGGTCGGCGCGTTCCACGGGACCCGTTTCCGGATCGGTGGGGATCATGCGGATGCGGTTTTTGGTTTTCGGATTCAGCAGATGAAACGCGATGTCGTTGACGTGCGTCGTCGCGCTGTAGAGCGCTACGGCACAGCTTACCAGCGATAGCCGCAGATGCCCTTCCCACAGCGGGCGATGCGATTGCGGCCCGGCTTCGCCGGCGTCGTCATTGGCGGCAGCGGCATGGCGCGGCGGCCGTGACTTCGATTTGGGTTTCTTTCGCGTTGCACGCGCCATTGCGTCCCCTATCCAATTGATCATAACTGTGGGTAACGCCTCACCGCAGAAAAGAGTTCCCGCATATTCGCGAACGGCCCTCACCGTCTTGCGTCAGGCGCTGATGGCGACGAATGCCGGAAACGTGGCAAACAGCGGCTGGTTACCCAAAAACTCGATCAACGGCCGTTGCGGATCGAGGGCGTCATGCCATTCTCTATCCCGCCAGGCGCCCGGAAGGCTGCAGTCGCCGATCGTCATTTCCTCCGGCAAAGGCAGTCCGCGAGCGATGGTCGCCTCGGCGCAAAGTCTGGGCACCGCCACAAAAAGAATTTTTCCTTCGGCTTCGCGCGCGAAACAGAAGAGCTTCTCGGTGCCGCTTTCGACCGGGATATACGCACAGGATAAAAGCGTCGGTTCGGCGGCACGCAGGGCCAATAGGTGTGCCAGCAACGCCAATTTGATCTCACCGCTGCGCCAGTCATCGAGCAGGGCGGCTGGCGCTTGTGCGGAATTGAGCATTTCCTCGCGGATATGGAAATCGACCGGACGGCGATTGTCGGGATCGACCATGGTGAAATCCCATAACTAGGCGCCCTGATAGATGTCCGGCACGCCGGGGCAGGTACACCGCAGAACGGTCGCGACGAGGCTGTTGAGGGCTGCGGCAGGCGCAATCAGCGCGGTGAATTTGCCCAGCTGCCGCAGAAAGCCATGATCGGGATCGAGAATGCGGCGGACGAAGTCGGCGTGCGCATTTTCGAATTCGCAATTGGGGTGAGCCCATGACGTGTCGAGTTTGGCTTCCTTCAGCGACTTTTCGCGCCAAGCCAGGATTCGCCGCGTGAACAGCGACAGTCCTTCGCCGCCGCCCGAAAGCCCGAACGGCCGCGAGGATGCCAACGTCTGGTAAAGCTGATATTCGTCGCCGGCGCCGATTCCTTGCGGGCGAAGTGGTGCGTTGAGCTCGAACCAGGCGCGGACTTCGCGCTCCCATATCTCCGGGATTTCGCTCACCACCGCAAGACGGGCGCGGGCGTCCTCGCCGCGTTTGTGATCGTGGGTGGCGCTGGCGAGCATGGCCGAAGGAAATGCGGCCTGACGTTTGCGATTGCTCTCATGAAAGGCTTGCGGTGACGCCGCGAACCGCCGCGGCGAAAATCCCACGTCATTGCGCGACAACAGACGCCCATAGCGATAGAACGCGGTATCCTCCACGGCTTTCGCGGCAACCGGTGCTGCAAGCTGGTTGAACCGGCGCGCCGCTTCGATGGCCGCTGGCCCGGCTTCGGCCTTATCCCCGTGCATGGCAGCACCAATCAGCGTCAGGGCGGGCCCGGCCGCTTGCGCTTGTGCGGCCGCGAGCGCCTCTTCGAAGATCGGTCCGGGCGGCGGCTCGGGCTTGTCGCCGGTCGCGTAGGTGCGATAAGCACGAAAATGAATCAGCAATTGCGATAGCGTTGTCTCTAGCGCCTCCGAAGGGAGCGCCTCTTCCTCGCCGAGCCGTTGAAAGGAGGCCGCCGCGCCGCGCAGCGCACTGGCAAAGGCCGTATCCAGCATTTCGCGCCGGGCCTGCTGCTCAATGCTTTCGAAATCGGCCGGGTGTTGGCTGAGGCTGGTCCATAATTTGTTAAACGCGTCCTCGGAGCGGCCATCGTGCTGAAACGCCGAAAGCGCGTTCATAAAATCGTAGCCGGAAGTGCCGTCGACCTGCCAATCGGCCGGCAGGTCTTCGTCCTCCGCGAGTATTTTCTCGACCAAAATCACCGCTGGTTCGCGTGGCAGGGCTTCGGGACGAAGCGGTGTCATCGCCTCCAAGCGGGCGCGCAGCCGGCGGCAATAGGCTTTCGGATCGGCCAAACCATCGACATGGTCGATTCGGACGCCATCAATCATCCCTTCGCTGTACAGGCGAAAGACCGTGGCATGGATTTGCTCGAACACCGCATCGTCTTCGACACGAAGGGCGGCGAGGCTAGTGATGTCGAAAAAACGCCGCCAGTTGATGCGCTCGCCGGCGCTGCGCCAATAGGCGAGGCGGAAGTTCTGTAGTTCCAACAGATCACGCAGGACTTTGGGATCCGTATAACGCGACAGATCGGCCTCGGCAGGCGTGGCCGCATCCCCCGCCACTTGGGCGTAGTCCTCTTTGCGCAAGGGAAAGCGATGTTCGGCATAGGCGAAAGCGAACTTGCCCAGGCGCTCGTCCCAGACGAGTGTAATATCGCCGTCGGCCAAACAGTCGGTAACCGGCTTTCCCAATAAGGGCACAAGAATTTTATCTCTAAGCGTGGCGTGTGCGGGCTCCCAATCGATATCGAACAGGTTCGCGAAAATGCTATCGCGCCCTTTTTCGAGAACGTCGAGCCAATAGGGATTATCCGCGCCGCCAACCGCCATGTGATTGGTAACGATATCGAGGATCACGCCGATGCCGTTCTTGCGAAGTTCGGTCGCCAGCAAGCGAAACCCTTCTTCGCCGCCAAGTTCCGGATTGACCCGGCCGTGGTGGACTACAT
>JAATGK010000357.1 GCA_015654715.1 Alphaproteobacteria bacterium | reverse complement strand
TGCTCAAGGGGCGCGCCATCACGCCCGGCTGGTCCCTCTTCCTGCCATGCCAAGGAAAGTAGCCAAGCAACTCGATTTCCGACTCGATCGAAGTCACAACCTTTACGGCGGCAGCGGGATTGTCCTTGGCGATGTAGTCGCGGATTTCTGTTAGTGCCGCACGAACCTGCCATGTGTATTCGACCTGCATCGACGCCGGTCTCCGGGCTACTTGGTCTTGCCACGCGCCCGACCGAAAACCTCTTCCATCTCTTCTTCGGTCGCAAATCGGCCGTTTGCGGCGTCGTCGAGACCGCGCAGCACACCGGCCCGCTCCTCATCGGAGAGGACGTAGATGGCGCCATCTTGCTCGCCTAGCCAGGACAACACTTCGACCGCCTCAGCCTGCTTTTCCGGCGGCCTTGCACGGACGCGATCAAACAGAGCTTCGAGAATTTCTTTGGTCATGGCGGAAGATTAACACAACTTCCGGGATGCCTCAAAACGCAGAAAGGCCGCCCCGCAGGACGGCCTTTCCGATACTTATTCCCCACACCTCCGGCTTCGTTGAGCCGGACGGTACCCCGAATTACGCCTTGAGGACGGACTTGCCGGCAAACACGGCCTGATCGCCGAGCTGGCCTTCAATACGCAGGAGCTGATTGTACTTGGCGATACGGTCGGAACGGCAGGCCGAACCGGTTTTGATCTGGCCGCAATTGGTGGCGACGGCGAGATCGGCAATGGTGGAATCTTCGGTTTCGCCCGAACGATGGCTCATCACCGCGGTGTAAGAGGCGCGCTGCGCCATTTCCACGGCTTCCAGCGTTTCGGTCAACGTCCCGATCTGGTTGACCTTGATCAGGATCGAGTTGGCGATGTGCTTGTCGATGCCCATCTTGAGGCGCTCGGTGTTGGTGACGAACAGATCGTCACCGACGAGCTGAATCTTGGTACCGAGCAACTGGGTGATCTCGCTCCAGCCTTCGAAGTCGTCTTCGGCGACGCCGTCTTCGATCGAATAGATCGGGTAATTAGCGACCAGACCGGCATAGACCTTGGCCATTTCCTTCGGCGTCAGGACCTTGCCCTCACCCTTCAACTCGTACTTCTTGGTGTCCTTGTTGAAGAATTCGCTCGAGGCCGGATCAAGGGCGATAAAGACGTCTTTGCCGGGCTTGTAGCCGGCCTTTTCGATCGCCTTGACAATGAACGACAGTGCTTCGTCGGGGCTTTTCAGGTTGGGCGCAAAGCCGCCTTCGTCGCCGACGTTGGTGTTGTGGCCGGCCGCCTTGAGCAGGCCCTTCAGGGTGTGGAAGATTTCCGCACCATAGCGCAGGCATTCCTTGAAGCTCGGCGCACCTGACGGCGAGATCATGAATTCCTGGAAGTCGATCGGGTTGTCGGCATGCACGCCGCCGTTGACGATGTTCATCATCGGAACCGGCAAGGTGTTGGCCTTGGCGCCGCCGACATAACGATAGAGCGGCAGGTTGGCGGCTTCGGCCGCGGCCTTGGCGACGGCCAGCGACACGCCGAGGATGGCATTGGCGCCGAGGCGGGCCTTGTTGGGCGTGCCGTCGAGGGCGATCATCGCCCGATCGAGGCGGACTTGGTCTTCGGCTTCGGTGCCGCACAGGGCATCGAAAATCTCGCCGTTCACGGCGGCGACGGCCTTCTCGACACCCTTGCCGAGATAACGAGCCTTGTCGCCGTCACGCAGTTCCACGGCTTCGTGCACGCCGGTGGAAGCGCCCGACGGCACTGCAGCGCGGCCGAACGAACCGTCTTCCAGATGGACGTCCACTTCCACGGTGGGATTGCCACGGCTGTCCAGGATCTCCCGGCCTTCAATGTCGATAATTGCCGTCATTCGCTGCTCCTTCAGGGGTTAATTCGCAGGTAAATCTCGCGCCCGTTTAAGCCCTCGCCCGGCAGCCATCAAGCGGAGAAAGCTGGGGCAAATTCGACTTCCCGAATAAGCTGAGAAATAAGCCCTAAGCCCCACGAATCCCTGTACAAATGAGAATCACAACAATCCGTAACATCGGGGAGAAATGCGTCATGCAAGCGTCACCGGTCGTTCTCAGCTCTGCCTTGGTCACGATTCTGGCCATCTTGGTCTACTATTACATGAGCGTGCGGGTGAGCCAGATGCGCGCCAGGCATGGCATCAAGGCGCCGGCGATGAGCGGCCATCCCGAGTTCGATTGCGCCTTCAGAGTCCAGATGAACACCCTGGAACATCTGCCCGTGTTCATTCCGCTTTTGTGGCTGGCGACATTCTATTTCGGATTCTTCCCGATGGCCGCACCGCTGCTCGGCATCGTCTGGGTCGCGGGGCGTATCCTCTACATGAACGGCTATATGCGCGGCCCGGAGAAGCGCGGTCCCGGCTTCGGCGTCTGTGCCGTGGCCGAGGTTCTGCTGCTCATTCTCGCGCTGTTCGGCATTGCGATCGCCTGGATCAGCGCGGTTTAAGGGGCGAACGGATTCAACACGGCAATATCGAACGCGACAAAATCAGACACATTGCGGGTAACGACCGTCAGGCTGTGGACCTTGGCGGTGACCGCCAGCAGACTGTCGATGATTGGCACTGTGCGAAGCGCGCTCATTCGCCCCCAAACATCGGCGATCTCGGCGGTCAGGGGCAGGACACGATCAGAAAATGTCTCGTCGAACCCGCTCAACCATCGTTCGAGGTTTCGAGCCCGTTCAAGATCGTGAAGCCGCACCTTCTCCACACCTTTGCGGATTTCGCCCAGAACCAACACACTCACGTACAAATCATCGTCTGCAACACCGGATTTCCAGCGCAGGACGTTCGGATCGCAGCGAACACCTCTGTGCAATTCCGAAATGACGTTGGTGTCTATGAGGTAGCTCACAGATCAATATCCCGCCCCGTATCCTTGTCGCGGGTCAGATCAATACTTTCGAGCGGCGCCGAGGCCAAAAATTCCTTAAAACTCATGCCGGAATAAATCGACTTCCGAGCCTTCAATGCCGCCCGCACCTGCTCGGCCTGCGCCGGATCAGAGAGCGCCTTAGCGAGATCGCGGAGGAGCGCGACATCGCCCTTGGGAACCTGCACCTCCACGCGCGCCAACCCTTTGCGCTGCAGGCGCATACGATAATCCCGGAGGGCTTTCTTCTGGGCGTCGCTCATGGCTCACCTATTTCCGGTAATATATCCGGAAATAAGCCCTGGGTCAAGTTCCGGCACTTTTCTTGACGATTGCGTCGATCGCTAAAAGATCGGCGAGCAGCGCCGGGAAATCTTTCAGGTGCAGCATGTTGGGGCCGTCGGAGGGGGCGTGATCGGGGTCCTGGTGTACTTCCAGGAATACCGCCGCCACCCCCACTGCCACCGCGGCGCGGGCCAGATACGGCACCATGGTGCGATCGCCGCCGGTAGAGGTGCCCTGCCCGCCCGGCTGCTGCACCGAATGGGTGGCGTCGAACACCACCGGCACGCCCAGCCCGGCCATGATCGGCAGCGCCCGCATGTCGGAGACCAGCGTGTTGTAACCGAATGAGACGCCGCGCTCGGTGGCGAGCACGTTGGGATTGTCGGCGCCGGTGATCTTAGCGACGACGTTCTTCATGTCCCACGGCGCCAGGAACTGGCCCTTCTTGACGTTGACGACCTTGTGGGTCCGCGCCGCGGCGATGAGCAGATCGGTCTGTCGGCAAAGGAAGGCCGGAATTTGCAAGACGTCGACCGCCTCGGCAACGGCGGCGCATTGCTCGCGCTCATGCACGTCGGTGATGACGGGCAGCTCCAGCTCCTCGCGGATGTCGGCAAAGATCGGCAGCGCTTCCACCAGGCCGAGCCCGCGGGCGGCGCTGGCGCTGGTGCGATTGGCTTTGTCGAAACTCGACTTGTAGATCAGGCCGACGCCGGCCTTCTCACAAATCTCTTTCAGCGCCGACGCCATCTCGAAGGCATGGACGCGGCTTTCAAGCTGACAGGGGCCGGCAATGATCGAGAGATTCTTGGCATTGCCGATTTCGACGGCACCGACTTTGACGGTGGCATTGGGTGTTGTGGTCATGGCCGCAGTTTAGGGGGTGACGACGGGCGGGTGCAAACGGACACGTCGTCCGCGGTTGAGGCGGCGCGCGGACGCACCGCTATTTGAGAATGTACGCGGTCGTCGCGAAGGGCGAAATCAGCGGCGCCAGCAAGGTCATCACCGTCCAATAGCCGGAACGGTCGACGCGGATCACGTCGCCGGGATTGATGTGCGTGGTTTCGTCGGCGCGCAGTTTGCGTTCCGTGGCCTCGCCCTGATGGCGGACATAGATGGTCGATTCGACGGCGCGATCGGTGTAGCCGCCCGCCAGCGCGATGGCGTTGGGCACCGACATGGCGTTGACATAGGGATACTCGCCGGGCTTGGCCACTTCGCCGATGATGTAGAACGGCCGGTAATTGACGATTTCCACGGAGATGCGCGGGTTGAGCAGATAACCGCCGTTGACGAAAACTTCGCCGATGCGCGCTTCCAGGCCGAGCGTGGTGAAACCCGCGGCGGCAACCTGGCCCACCAGCGGCAGCCGCACGAAGCCTTGCCCGTCGATGGCAAAATCGCCCGACAGATCGGTTTCGTTGAAAATCGTCACCCGCACCTTGTCGCCGGGACCGAGGCGGTAGAGAGAATCGTCGGACGGACGCAGGCCGGCGACCGTCACTTGTTCGTTGCTCGGCGCCTGTTGCGTCGCGTAACGCGGCTGGGCCGGCAGCGGTTGGGGTGCGGACGACATCGCCGGCGCCGGGACCACCGAAACCCTGGCGGTCGGCGCGGCGGCGGGCGCTTGCGGCGGCAGTTCGTCTGGCGGCGGCGGCGTCATCGTGGCGTAACGCGGGATGCTTTCCGAAGGCCGCAAAGACTGGCCGACATCGGGCGCGGCGGGGCGCGCATCGTCGGCCAAGGCCCCGAAGCACAAGGCCACCAGCGTCGCAAAGCCGATCAAAAGCGATTTCCAGCCCATAGGCGGTAGCCTACCGCCCACCAGTTTAAGAACTGCTAAGAATGAATGGGCGGAACACAGTGTAGAAGGCACTCCGGGCGGCGTGATCCAACAAAATCAGGTAAGTAGCCGGAATCCCCCCAGCTTG
>JAATGK010000064.1 GCA_015654715.1 Alphaproteobacteria bacterium | reverse complement strand
GCGCGCGTCAAATACAACGAGACCGGCTACGACAAGGATCATGGCATTTTTCAGGGCCTGACCTTCTGGTCGCCGAACGTCAACATCTTCCGCGATCCGCGCTGGGGCCGCGGCCAGGAAACCTACGGCGAAGACCCGTGGCTCACCGGCCAGTTCGGCAAGGCGTTCGTCACCGGCATGCAGGGCGACGATCCGAAATATCTGCGCACCGTCGCGACGCCGAAACATTTCGCGGTCCATTCCGGTCCCGAGCCGACGCGCCACAGTGTCGATGTGTCCGCCACCAAGCACGACATGGTCGACACCTATCTGCCGCAGTTCCGTGAAGCGGTGGTGGAGGGTCATGCCGCATCGGTGATGTGCGCCTATAATCGCATCAACGGCCAACCGGCTTGCGCCCAGGATTTCCTCCTCAACGACACGCTGCGCGGGGCATGGGGATTCAAGGGCGTGGTGGTGTCGGATTGCGATGCCATCGAAGACATCGAGCGCGGTCACCACTTCACCAAGACGGTTGCCGAGGCTGCCGCGACGTCGCTCAAACATGGCGTCGACAACGACTGTTCGACCTGGACGATCTCGGTCAAGACCGATGCCGATTACCAGCGCTACATCGATGCGATGAAGCAGGGTCTGGTATCGCAAGACGTGGTCGATGTGTCGCTCAAGCGGCTGTTCCTGGCGCGCATGAAGCTCGGCATGTTCGATCCGCAAAGCGCTGTACCGTATGCCCAGGTTGCGCCAAGCGAACTCAATTCGGAGGCGCACAATCAGCTTGCCTTGCGGGCAGCGCGCGAGTCGATGGTGCTCCTCAAGAACAAGGGTGCGCTGCCGCTGAAACAAACGATCAAGCGCATTGCGGTGATCGGGCCGCTCGCCGAGCAGGTGGTGCCGCTTTACGGCAATTACAACGGCACGCCGGTGTCCGCCGTTTCCGCGCTGGAGGGGATCAAGAAGCAATTCCCCAATGCCGAGATCGTCTACGAGCCGGGCACCAATTTCTTGCGCACGGGCAATGCGATTCCGGCCTCGGTGCTCAAGACGGCCGACGGCAAGCCCGGCCTTACCGCCGAGTTCTTTGCCAGCGAGGATTACAGCGGCGCGCCGGTGATGACGCGCGTCGATGCCGGTATCGATTACGAGCGTGGCCGCGTCGCCCTGAAGGTCGTCGAGTTGCCGCAACTGCCGCAATACGCGGTGCGCTGGACCGGCACGCTGACGCCGGCGGAAACCGCCGATTACGCCATCGGGCTGGATGCGCGCGTCGGCAAGTTGTGGATCGACGGCAAAGAGGTCGTTAGTCTCGGCTCCGGCGACCAGTCCGCCAAGACGGTGGTGCTGCACCTCGAAGCCGGCCACTCCTACCAGGTGAAGGTCGAACGCGGTTATGAGCCGCGCATGTCGATCCACTTCGTCTGGACCAAGCAGATTTCCGATGCTCAGAAGCGCGCCGTGGCGGCGATCAAGAAGGCCGACGCTGTGATCGCGGTGGTCGGCATCACCTCGGCGCTGGAAGGCGAAGAGATGAAGGTCGATGTGCCCGGCTTCGTCGGCGGCGACCGCACCAGCATCGATCTGCCCACGCCGGAAGAGGATTTGCTCGTGGCGGCGCGCAAAGCGACCAAGAAACCGCTGATCGCCGTGCTCTACAACGGCTCGGCGTTATCCGTGAATTGGGCGGCGAAGAACGCCGATGCGATTCTCGAATCCTGGTACGGCGGCCAGGCGGCCGGTACCGCCATCGCCGATATCCTGTCGGGTGCTTATAGTCCGTCGGGCCGTCTGCCGGTGACGTTCTACACCGGCGTCAAGGATCTGCCGGCGTTCGAAAACTATTCGATGGCGGGTCGCACTTATCGCTATTACGCCGGCAAACCGCTTTATCCGTTCGGTTACGGCCTTTCCTATACGAGCTTCGCTTACAGCGGCCTCAAGCTCACGGCCCCGGCACTGAAGGCGGGCGACGCTCTTGGTGTCGATGTCGATGTCAAGAACACCGGTAAGGTGGCGGGCGACGAGGTGGCTCAGCTTTATCTGACGTTCCCGGGCACGCCGGGGATGCCGGTCAAAGCCTTGCGCGGCGTTCAGCGCGTCAATCTTCAGCCGGGTGAAAGCCGCACGGTGCATTTCGATCTTCGCCCCCGCGATTTGTCCAGCGTGACGGAAGAGGGTGAGGTGAAGGTGCAGCCGGGCGCTTATACGTTAAGCGTCGGCGGTGGCCAGCCGGGCTTCACCAAAGCGGCCGCGTCGACCCCGCTCACCATCGAAGGCGAACAGACCCTGCCGCAATAACTCGCGTTGTCATCCCGGGCGCGCCACGCAGACATTGCCGTTTGGCACGTTGGCGCGACCCGGAACCCACTCGGAAATGTGGCGAAGCGTTCGAACGGATACTCAGGGGGATCAAATGACCACCATTTCCAAGCTGCGCACCGCGACTGCGACGGCGGCTCTGATGTTGCTTTCGATGAACGGCGCTTCCGCCTTCGATTGGCCGTGGGCGGAAAAGCCAGCCGCACCACCGGCGCCGGTCTATACCGATCCGGCGCAGCCGTTCGAAAAGCGCGTCGACGATCTCATCGCCCGCATGACGCCGGAAGAAAAGGCGTCACAGCTCGTCAACCAAGCGCGGCCGATTCCGCGGCTCGGCGTTCACGGCTACAACTGGTGGGGCGAGGCACTGCACGGCGTGGCGCGCAATGGCCTCGCCACCGTCTTCCCGCAGGCGATCGCGCTCGGCGCCACCTTCGATCCGGCGCTGGTGCATGAGATGACGGTCGCGGTGTCGACCGAGGCCCGGGTGAAATTCAATCGCGCCGGCGGCAACGGCAAGGACCACGCAATTTTCCAGGGCCTTTCGTTCTGGTCGCCGAACGTCAACATCTTCCGCGATCCGCGCTGGGGCCGCGGCCAGGAGACGTATGGCGAAGACCCGTGGCTCACCGGTACCATCGCCAAGGCGTTCGTCTCCGGCATGCAGGGTGACGATCCGAAATATCTCCGCGTCATTGCTACGCCCAAGCATTTCGCGGTGCATTCCGGTCCCGAGCCGACGCGTCACACCGCCGACGTAACGGTGTCCAAGCATGATATGGCCGACACTTATCTACCGCAGTTCCGTGCCGCGGTGGTGGAAGGCCATGCCGGGTCGATGATGTGCGCCTATAACAGCATCAACGGCCAGCCGGGTTGTGCGCAGGATTTCCTGCTGACCGAAACCTTGCGCAAGGCATGGGGCTTCAAGGGCTACGTGGTGTCGGATTGCGATGCCATCGAAGACATCACTTACGGTCATCACTACACTGCCAATATTGCCGAGGCCGCCGCCATTTCGCTGAAGCATGGCGTCGACAACGACTGCGCCGATTACTGGCTCCACCAGCGCGTCGAGCCTGACTACAGCCGCTATGTCGATGCGATGAAGCAAGGGCTGGTGTCCGAAGCGGTGGTTGATGAATCGCTGAAGCGGTTGTTCATGGCTGAGATGCGTCTCGGCCTGTTCGATCCGGCGGAAATGGTCAAGTACGCCCAGGTGCCGGACACGGAACTGGATTCGGCCGCCCATCGCCAAGTGGCGTTGCGCGTCGCGCGTGAATCCATGGTGCTGCTCAAGAACAAGGGAGCGCTGCCGCTGAAACCGGCCGTGAGGCGCATCGCGGTGATTGGCTCGCTGGCCGATCAAGTGTTGCCGCTTTACGGCAATTACAACGGCATTCCTTCGCATGCCGTTTCGGCGCTGGAAGGGATCAGACACGCCTTCCCCAATGCTGAAATCGTGTTCGAGCCCGGCACCAATTTCCTGCGTGAGAGCGTGCCGGTTCCCGCCGAGGCGCTGACCTCTTCGGACGGCAAGCCGGGCCTGACCGCTGAGTATTTTGACAACGAGGCCTTTACCGGTACGCCGGTCGAGACGCGCGTCGATGCGAAGGTCGATTTCCCCGACGATCCCGATCTCATCAAAGCCAGCAAGGTGCAGAACGTCTTCGCGGTGGCAATGCGCTGGTCGGGCACGCTGACACCGGCCGCAACCGGCGATTACCTGCTCGGTCTCGATGCCCCGGGCGGCAGGCTGCTGCTCGACGGCAAACAGATCGCTCATGTCGCCGGTCCCGGCGGCAAGAGCATCAAGTCGTCGCTAGTGCATCTCGAAGCGGGCCACCATTACGCGGTGCGGATCGAGCGCGCCCCTACCAATCACATTACCATGCGTCTGATGTGGGCCCGCCAGGACCCGGATGTGCTGAAGCGCGCCATCGCCGCGATCAAAAAGGCCGACGCGGTCGTCGCGGTGGTCGGTATCACCCCCGGTCTCGAAGGCGAGGAGATGGCGGTGGACGTGCCCGGCTTCGTCGGCGGCGACCGCACCAGCCTCGATCTGCCCGCGCCGGAAGAAGACCTGCTCAAGGCCGCGCGCAAAGCGACCAGGAAGCCGTTGATTGCGGTGCTGTACAACGGTTCGGCGCTGAGCGTGAACTGGGCGGCCAAGAATGCCGACGCCATTCTGGAATCGTGGTACGGCGGCGAAGAGGCGGGTACAGCCATCGCCGATATCCTGTCGGGCGCTTACAGCCCGTCGGGCCGCTTGCCGGTGACCTTCTATACCGGCGTCAAGGACCTGCCGGCCTTCACCGATTATGCGATGGCGAACCGCACCTATCGTTATTACACCGGCAAGCCGCTTTATCCGTTCGGCTATGGCCTTTCCTACACCAGCTTCGCTTACAGCGATCTCAAGCTCACGACACAGGCGCTGAAGGCGGGTGACGCTCTTGGTGTCGATGTCGCGGTCAAGAACACCGGCAAGGTGGCGGGCGATGAAGTGGCCCAGCTTTATCTCAGCTTCCCTGGTACGCCGGGGATGCCGAAACTGGCGCTCAGAGGCCTCGCGCGCGTCAATCTCCAGCCCGGCGAAAGCCGCATCGTGCACTTCGATTTGAAGCCGCGCGATCTTTCCAGCGTGACCGAAGCCGGTGACATCAAGGTGCAGCCGGGCACCTACACGCTCAGCGTCGGTGGTGGTCAGCCGGGCTTCACCAAAGGGGTCGCGTCGTCGCCGCTCACCATCGAAGGCGAACAGACCCTGCCGCAGTAACTCGCGCTGTCATCCCGGGCGCGCCGCGCAAATATTGCCATTTGGCACGTTGGCGCGACCCGGGAACCACTCGGAAATCTGTCATGTGTTAGAGTGGATCCCGGCTCTACGCGCTCTTCGCTTCGCTGCGAGCACTCGGCCGGAATGACAGGTTAGTACAGCAGAAACGCCCGTCGTTCGTTTTCCCACGCTCGTTCATCCAGCGTCGCCAGATCATCGAGATCGCCGGGCTGCGCGCCCGCCGTGTCCACCCATTCGCGCAATGCCGGGCCGCCGTTGATGACATCGATGGCGAGTTTGCCGGTCTCATATTCGTAAGCGAAATCGCGCCACAAGGGATAATCGGGAGTAAGCCGCCGGATCGCTTTGAACGCCAACGCCTGCAGCCGCCAGGGCTTGAACGCAGCGTGATCGTAAGCCGGGCCTTCACTGTGAATTTGCACGCCATGGCAGAGCTTGCCCGCGTGTTTGTGGAAGGTCGGTTCGAACCAGCATTCGCGCAAGGCGCAGCCTTCCATCCACGCGGGCGCTTGTGCCCACATCTCGCCCAGAACCGCCGCCGCATCGATGTCCGGTGCGCCGAACAGTTCCAGCGGCCGGGTCGTGCCGCGTCCCTCCGACAGCGTGGTGCCTTCCAGCATCACGGTTCCCGCGTAGGCCCGCGCCATGAACAGATTCGGCGCATTGGGACTGGGATTGACCCAGACGCGCTCCCCCAGCGGCCAGCCATAGCCAGGCGCTTCGTCCGGCTGCCAGCCTTCCATATCGATCACGCGATAATCGACATCGAGCTTGAAATGCGCCACGAACCAGGCGCCGAGTTCACCCATCGTCAGCCCGTGGCGCATCGGCAGCGGTCCGGCGCCGACGAAACTCTCCCAGCCGGGGCGCAACATCGTGCCTTCCACCGGCCGTCCCGCCGGATTGGGCCGGTCGAGCACCCACACCTCTTTGCCGTGCTTGGCGGCCGCTTCCAGCACATAGAGCAGCGTCGTCACAAACGTGTAGATGCGGCAGCCGAGGTCTTGCAGGTCGACCAGCAGCACGTCGAAGGTGTCCAGCATCGCATCGGTCGGGCGGCGCGTTGAGCCGTAAAGGCTGAACACCGGAAGGTGATGCACCGGATCGGTGAAATCCGGGCTTTCCACCATGTTGTCCTGCTTGTCGCCCTTGAGGCCATGCTGCGGCCCGAACGCTGCCGTCAGCTTGACATCGCCCAGCATGGCCAAGGCATCAAGGCTGTGCGTCAGGTCCGCCGTCACCGAGGCCGGATGCGCCAGCAGCGCCACACGTTTTCCTGCCAGGGGGCGGCGCAGCGCGGGTTCGGAAAGCAGCCGATCGATGCCGAATTTCATGGCGTCACCGCAAGCTCGAGCGCAAAGGCGCTGTTGTGATGGAAATCGGGTTTGTCCGGCGCGTGCTGCAGCGCCCAATAGGAAATCGCCCCGTCCTTGTCTTCGATCACCGCCGACAGGCCGATCCGCCATGGCCGATCGTTCGGCACGATCCCGGCCAGCGGCCAGTGCGCCCGCAATTCCCAGCACTCACGTCCATAACACCCTGAGGCGGACGGCCCGGCGATGTCCTCCGCCGGTGCGCGCCCCGCCCGATAGCCGCTCAGCGCATAAACCTGCCAGTCCCAAGTCGGGACGACATTGAATTCCCAATAGGCGTCGCTGCCCGCCGGTTTCACGAAGGCTTCGAAGCAGGTGTGCTGCCACAGCTCGTCGGCGCGCCGCCGCGTTGCCGGTGACAGGAGCGAGGGCACAACCAGGCCGGGGCCGCCGCTGACGTAATAGTGCACAAGCAGATTGCCGGTTGCCCCGCGGCTGACGTAGACCGCGATGCTGGACACGGCCGCACAGGGAAAATCGGGGTGGGGATGAAGAATGTGACGCATATCCGCCTTATAACTGCTTCGCACCCATGAGGCGAGCCGGGCGACCCAAGCTACCGCTGTGCGATAAAGTCCTAACCGGTTGTTTACGTTTGCCGCAAAGGCGTGGCGAGATGTCCGGTGAACTACTTAATCGGGTTGCGTTTCCGTTTACTTCTATTTTGCTCCTTTGGCTGCACAATAAGGCTTCACAGGTGGGGCGTCCCGCAGATGAGTCATATTGTTGTAGTCGGTGTGAATTCCGATCTGGCAGCGCAGCTTGAATCGGCGCGCCGGGTCATAGAGAGGCATTTCCTGACGGCGGGCAAGATGCTCACCCAGGCGATCGAAGGCATCGATGCGCTCGTCGCGTCGCTGGAAAAGCTGGTCGAAGCGCTGGATGCGAAGGCCGTTGCCGCCGCTTCCGGAGATTTGCGGACGGCCGCCCAGAGCCTCAACGATCTTGCTGAAAATCACCACACGCGCCAGCAGGCGATCGACGACCTCGGCCACCATCGCGAAACGCTGGCCAAATACGTCGCCGACATGCGCGCCAGCCTCGCTTACATGCGGGCGTTCACGGTCAACATCAAGATCGTGTCGAGCGGCATCGCCGAAGCCGGTTCTACCTTCGAATCCTTCGCCCAGGAAATTTCCGACTGCATCGAGAGCGGCCGCGAGCAGCTTCGCCAGATGGAAGACGAACTCATGGGCTTGCAGGAAGGCCTCGCCTCGGCGCTCAGCCAGGGTGCGACGCTTTCCTCGCGCATCAACTCGCTGTTGCCGGCGCTGCCCAACGAGTTGTCGGAAAGTGCCGGCCTGATGGGCGATCATTACGCCCGCGTGTCGGCGGTGGCCGGCGACGTCGCCGGGATCGCACGCAACATCCAGAAGCGCGTCGTGCGCGTGTTGCAGGCGCTGCAGATCGGCGACATCACCCGTCAGCGCATCGAGCATGTTCAGGATTCGATCCGCCGGCTCCAGACCGATTCTAACCTTCAGGGCTATGAAGGCCGGCTGGTGGCGCTCGGTTATGGGCTGCTCGAGCAGCAGCTGCTGTCGACCATTGACGAATTCCACCAGGAAGTGACGGTTGTCGAAGCGGCGATGGCCGATATGGGCACCCATTCGCGCGAACTCCTCAAGCTGCGCGACATGGCTTATGGCGGCAAGAGCGGCGGCGGGTTCCTCGACGATCTCGGCGCGCGCATCGACCAGGCCTTCGTTCTGGTCAACGAAATCGAAAAGGCCGACGGCTCGGCCTTGCGAACGGGCCAGGAAACCGCGTCGGCGGCGAACCAGCTCGGCAAGCGCATCGCGGCCGTGCAGGCGCTCAAGAACGACGTCCAGTACATGGCACTCAACACCACGATCAAATGCGCCCAGATCGGTGATGCGGCCCGCCCGTTGTCGGTGATCGCCATCGAACTGCGCGATCACGGCCGTCACCTCGAAGATGCGGCCGCTTCGGGATTGTCGGAACTCGACGAACTCACCGGCGCCGCCGGATCGCTCGGCACCGCGCGCGACGGCGAAGGCCGTCTGTCGGCCGCCGAAGCCTTGGGCGTAGCCGCCAATCTGATCCGCGATGCCCGTCAGCGCACCGAAGCCGAGGTCGGAACCTTGGTGTTGCGCGGCGAGGAATTGCTCGCAGTGATCGATTCATCGACCTCACGTCTGGCCTTCCGCGAAGAGATCGGCGACACACTGGAATCGGTCGCCAAAGCGCTGACGGTACGGGCTGCTTGCGCGCCACAGGATGCGTCGGGGATTGAAGATCAACTGGCCGATATGCTGGAAGACTTTGGCAGCATGTACACCATGGCGCAGGAACGCAATGTTCATAACGCCTTCGTGGATTCGGTCGGTGCCGAATTTGCCGAGGTCCACGACGCCATCCAGCGCCGCGCCGCTGCCGCCGCCGCAGCTTAACGGTAACACCAAAACCTGATCGTCCCGTTTGGTGTCATAACGACCAAAATTGTCATCCCGGACGCGCCAACATCGGTGCTGGCGCCATTCCGGCAGATGGCAAAATCTTCGCGGCGCGTCCGGGATGACACCGTAATAATCCCTACGCGGATCAAATCTATTCCACAGTTTGATCCGCCTTTTGCCAATCAAATCAAAGCCCAAAATAAATCAATCCCCGCGCCAGACTCCGGCCGTATAATTCTCGCGTTGCAGCTCGATGAGGGGGCGAACCGGTCGTCCGTTTCGTGAGCTGCAATCGGCGCCCGGCGTGGCAAGGACCAACGAGCCGAACCAAACCGGGGGTGCGTATGGCTGCCCCGCCCGTTCACGAATGGAGACGGTCCAGAGAGCGGAGGCGCGCGAGACGTCGCTAACCAGCCGTCCGGCTGTCGCGAGCCCCCTCATGGGCCCCCATTGTCCTCCGCCCTTATGGCAGCGGAGTTTTCGGCGCAGACGTTCAGCCGTCCCGCGACGCCTGCATTTGGCCTGGGCCGTGCTCTAACGCGCCGCCGCTCGCAGCATTTCCGCCGCGATATTCTGTAACGGCACGATGCGATCGACGCAGCCACGTGCGATGGCTTCTTTCGGCATGCCGAACACGATCGAGGTCGCTTCGTCTTGGGCGATGGTGAAGGCGCCGCCCTGTTTCATTTCGAGCATCCCGCGCGCGCCGTCGTCGCCCATACCGGTCATGATCACGCCGACCGCGTTGGCACCCGCCGTATTTGCCGCCGAGCGGAACAGAACGTCGACCGATGGCCGGTGCCGTGATACCAACGGACCCGGTTTGACGGAGACATAGTATTTCGCGCCGCTGCGCTCCAGCATGGTGTGGAAATTGCCGGGCGCGATCAGCACGCGGCCGGGTAACACCGCGTCGCCGTCGGCGGCTTCTTTCACATCGACCTTGCACAGGCTGTTGAGCCGGTTGGCAAACGACGTGGTGAAATGTTCGGGCATGTGCTGCACGATGACGATGCCGGGTGCGACCGCGGGTAGGGCGACCAGCACTTCGCTCAGGCTTTGCGTGCCGCCGGTGGAGGCGCCCATGCAGATGATGGTTTCGGTCGTCCGCGCCATGGCGTGGCGCGCCGGCGGCGGCAGCATGGCATCGGCGGTGAGTTTCTTTCCCGGCACCAGGAGCTCGGCTGCGGGGCGGACCTTTTGCCCGACGCGGGCGCGCGCAGCCGCTTTGATGCAATCGCAAATCTGGATTTTTGCTTCGGTAAGCTGTTCGGCGACGCCCATCTTGGGCTTCTGGATGATGTCGACCGCGCCAGCCTCCAGCGCCTGCAACAGCGTTTGCGATCCGGCTTCGACCAGCGAGGAGCACATCACCACCGGAATGGGATGTTGCGCCATCAGCTTTTTCAGGAACGTGATGCCGTCCATGCGCGGCATTTCGACGTCAAGCATGATGACGTCGGGAATTTGTTTGCGGATGCGCTGGGCGGCGATGAAAGGATCGCCGGCAACGCCGATCACGTCGATGTCTTGGTCTTCCTCCAGAATCGCCATCAATGTCTGGCGGACGGTGGCGGAGTCGTCGACGATCAAAACGCGGACTTTTGGGCTTGTCATCGCCTATCGCCGCTGAAAAATAGTGTTGGCGACGGAATGTAGCGGCAGCCCGGTTCGCGACACGGATTCGGAATGACCGAGCACGAGATAGCCGCCGGGGCGCAAATGGTTGCACAACCGCGTCGGCACCAGAAGCTGGGTCGGCTTGTCGAAGTAGATGAGCACGTTCCTGAGGAAGATGACGTCGAAATCGGCGGGTACGGGATAGCGCTCGTCCATCAGATTCAATCGCGCAAAGGCGATGTTGGAGCGCAGCCGCGGCGACATGCGTACTTCGCTGCCGTCCGCCGAGCGCATCACGTACTGATGCAGCAGATGTTCCGGCACCGGCTCGACCATGCTTCCGGGAAACCGCCCAACCTGTGCCTTTTGCAGCGACTGGTAGCAAATGTCGGTGGCCAACACCATATAATCCAGGGCGGAATGCTTGCGGCAAAAATCGTCGAGCACCATGGCGATAGTGTAGGGCTCGGCGCCGATCGAGCAGGCGGCGCTCCAGATCTTGATGTGACGGGCACTCGACGCCGCGATTTCCGGCAGGATTGTCTTCGTCAGGAAATCGAAATGCGACGGCTCGCGGAAGAAGTCGGTCTTGTTGGTGGTTACCGCATCCATCAGATGCAGGATTTCCGCTTCAATCTCGGGGCCGCGTTCTTCGAGGATGATGCGGGCGTATTCGTTGATGTCGTCGATGGCGACCGCGCGCATGCGCCGCTTCAGCCGCCCTTCCAGCATGGTACGCCGGGAGGCGTTGAGCGTGATGCCGCAGTAACCCTTGATGAATTTGCACAGCCGCTCGAAGTTGTGCGCGCTTAGCGGGTCGGTGTCATTTTCGGGTGTGCTGGCGGTTGCGTTTATCATGGTCGCGTCAAGCGGCCTGGTCGACGGAAGCGGAAAGCGCGACAACGTCGCCCGCGGTAAGCAGTCTTGCAACATCGAAGATCACCACAAATCCACCGTCTCTATGCACGACACCGGCGATGTAATCGGAGCGCCACGCCACGCCGACGTCCGGCGCTCCCTCGATTTCGCCCGCGTTGAAGCTGGCGACTTCCAGAACGCGGTCGGCCACCAGCCCCAGCGAAAGTGTGCGTTCGGTCAAGGGCACGTCGAGCACCAGGATGCGCGTCGCCGGTGTGGGCTTGACGCGTGCCAGCCCCAACTTGGACCTGAGATCGATCATCGGCACGCCACGTCCGCGCACGTCGATCAATCCCAGCATCCACGGTGGACCGTCGGGAATGACGAAGGGTTCCTGGTAATCGAGGATCTCGCGCACCATGGTTACGGGAGCCGCGAACACCTCCGCGCCGAGTCCCAACGTGACGTATTGACCCGGTTGTGCCGACATTTCACGCATACTCCTTGAAGCTCTCGTCGTCGGAGTCCGGTCCGCCATGGGCGAGGTCGAGGGCAAAGCCCTTGGCGCGGGCCTGCTGTTCGGCGACGGTGGCGCCCTTCGGCGTGCCGCGCAGATGAATGCGTTCGGGGCGTTTCTTGGCCAGCGGCTTCTTGGCCGTCGAAACCGTTCCGTTCTTGGAGTCGGTGCGGAAATAGGAGATCGACGACTGCAACTCTTCCGACTGGCTCGCCAGTTCGACCGAGGTGGCGCTCATCTGTTCCGACGCCGCCGCGTTCTGACGCGTCACTTTGTCGAGCTGTTGGATCGCTTCGTTAATCTGCGAGGCGCCGACGTCTTGTTCGCGGCAAGCGGCGCTGATTTCCGTGACCAATTCTGCGGTCTTGCGGATGTCGGGCACCAGCCGTGTCAGCATTTCGCCGGCGGCCTGGGCGGCCTTCACCGTTTCGCTCGACACCGAACTGATTTCTGAGGCGGCGGTTTGGCTGCGTTCGGCGAGCTTGCGTACTTCCGACGCGACCACCGCGAAGCCTTTGCCGTGTTCGCCGGCGCGTGCCGCTTCGACCGCCGCATTGAGGGCGAGCAGATCGGTCTGGCGCGCGATTTCCTGCACAATGGTGATCTTTTCGGCGATCGTCTGCATCGCTACCACAGCCTTGTTGACGGCGTCGCCGCTCAATTCCGCGTCCTTGGCCGATTGGCGCGAGATCTTTTCGGTCTGTGCTGCGTTATCGGCATTCTGCTTGATGTTAGCCGCCATCTGTTCCATCGAGGCGGAGGCTTCCTCAGCGGAAGAGGCTTGTTCGGTGGCGCCCTGGCTGACCTGTTCGGAGGCCGACGACAATTCCTGGCTGCCCGACGCGACGTTCTCGGCCGCGTTGGAAGCGTTCGTCACCACGTCGCGAAGCTTTTCAACCATCCGTGCCAGCGCCCGGCCGAGCATGTCTTTATCTGACAGCGGCTTTGGCTCGACCATCAAATCGCCCTCGGCGATCTTATCGGCGATCTGGGCCTTGGTTCGCAGATTTTCCTTCATGGTCAAGACCGCAACGGCAACGTCTTTGATTTCTTCGTTGGACTTGACGTCGATGGTCTGGGTGAGATCGCCGATGGCGACCGCATGAACGGTCTTTGTGATCTTGCTGAGGCCGGAACTGATGATCACCATGATCCAAGTCGAGGCGGCGATCGCCAGGATGAGCCCGATCACGGTGGCGGTGATCAGCATCGTCGAGGTCGAGCTGTAGTCGTCATGGGCACCGGTTACCGACTCTGCCATTAAGGACTTGGCGCGCGTGACGCGCTCGTCGGCCCCGGTGAGCAGATCAGAGTTCGGCTGGTAGAGCGCGCCGAAGGAAATCTCCTTAGCTTCCGCTTTTTTACCGGCGAGAGCGAGTTCGCGCAGCTTGGTATCGAGCGGTTTGATGCTGTCCCAGACTTGCTGCATGTGCTGATAGATGGGTTTTCCCTGGACGCCGCCGATATCGTAGCCGCGGGCAAGGGCGACATCCATTTTGCCGCGCAGCTCGGTCAGGTCGCTATCGTATTTCTGCATCGTCTTGGTGTCGTCCGCCAAGATCACGTTCTTCTCGGCGCGAACGATTTCCAGCATGATGTAGCGAACATCGCGAGCGGTCTGCATTTTTTCCACCGGGCCGGTGATGAGCTCGACGAAGTTGGCGTTCATCGATTTGACGCCGGTGATGCCGAAGCCAGCCGCCGCCAGCATCAGGATGATGACCGCTCCGAACGCGAGCCCGAGTTTCCATTTGATCGTAAAACGCATATCTGTCCCCTGTGACTAGTGTTGCGTCGCGGACTGGGGGATCCCATGGCCGCATGTGGAGAAGATGCGCGGCAGGTTGGGAACGACGATGAAATCGCCTTTCCGCTTTGCCAGGCACCGAATGAAATCCTGCCGCCAGCGCGTACCGATGCGTGGCGCCGCTTCCGTTGCGGTGTGATCGAGCGTCGTCACTTCGTGAACCTTGTCCGCCTTGAGACCGATGACGCAGGTCTCGCCGTCGTGTTCGAACTCGATGACGATGAAGCGGCTATCGAGCGTGATCGCTTGTGCGCTGAGCCCGAAGGCCAGGTGCAAATCGGCGACCGGGATGACGCTGCCGCGAAAGTTGATCACGCTGCCGGTGAGCGGCACGCTGCCCGGCACTTGCGTTTCGGGCAGAAGGTCGAGAATTTCGCACACCAGTGTGGCTTCCAGTGCGAATATCTCGCCGCTCAGGTCGAAGGTCAGAACCTTCAACTGGCCATTGGCATCCCAGACGATTTCGCCGTCTTCGATCATGGCGTCAGCCGGCTGCGCGCAGCCGGTCCTCCTGTTGCTGTCCGGCGGCCACCAGATGCGGCACGTCGAGGATGAGAGCGACTCCACCGTCGCCGAGGATGGTGGCGCCGGAGAAGGTGCCGATGCCGGCGTGGAACCGCGACAACGGTTTGATCACCGTCTGGTGGTCGCCGAGGATTTGGTCGACGACGAGGCCGACGCGTTCGCTTCCGGTCGAGACCACGACGATCTTCTGATAGCGATCAGGTGTTGTGCCGGTGGCAAAGAGCTCGCGCAGGCGAATGAACGGCACCAGTTGGTCGCGCAAGGTGAGGAACGAGCGACCCTGGCTGCGCAGATCTTGTTCGGTTGTCAGTTCGACGCACTCTTCCACCGAGGCCAGCGGAATGACGTAACGTCCGCCGCCGATACGGACCAGAAGCCCATTAATGATGGCGAGCGTGAGCGGAATGCGTAACGCCACCTCGGTGCCAAGGCGGGGGTGGTTGGCGATATCGATGGCGCCGCGCAAGGCTTCCACCGTGCGCTTGACCACGTCCATGCCGACGCCGCGGCCCGACAGATTGGTGACGTTTTC